>NZ_JAWOTL010000007.1:0-261367 GCF_033338835.1 Vibrio sp. Vb0888 | reverse complement strand
CTCTGTTGCTGGATTTGATTCCCAGTTTTTTGCTAAGCCGTCCCAATCTTGTGCCATCGTGGCCTCCATGTTCACTTTTTGTAACCCACATAGATTACCGCAAAACCGTTAAAAGACCATAGACTTATCTGGCGGATTCGCGTTTTTTTCGATAATCTTTCATGGCTTTGGGAGCGCATCTGCATAATACCCAAATTATTTGAATTCATTTATTGGTTGTGTCAAATCATGAACTTAACTCAAGTAGAAGCCTTCTGCACCATCGCTGAGTGTGGTTCTGTTTCTGAAGCGGCAAGGCAACTCGACTGCAATCGCACCAAACTCAGTATGTCGATTAAGGCATTAGAGAAAGATCTCGACGTTGAATTGTTTAACCGAACTGGCAACCAGCTCACCCTATCTGAAGCTGGGAAAGCCATTTACAAAGATTGCGAACACCTACTTATCATCGCACAACGGGTCAGAAAGACCTGCGCTCAAATCTCGGAAGGGTTTAACGCGGAAGTTTGGGTAGCACGTGACGACTCCTTACCTGATGATCTCTGGCAAGAATTATCTCATACATTGAATAACCGCTTTCCTTCAACAACCTTCAACTTAATCTTGGCATCCAGTGGCGACTTAGCCAACTTGGTCAGTACCCACCAAGTAGATTTTGCTTTCGGCGTTGATTATGAGCGAGTAGACGATCCTCGTATCGTATATAACCCATTAGGCAAGATACGTATGATGTCAGTATGCAGTGTAGAACACCGCCTAAGTAAGATGCGCCGTGTCTCAGACGAAGATCTACGTAGTCAGATGCAAGCACTAATGGTGTACCTAAATGAGAAAGACAACCCTGAACTGCAACCTTTCTCGACTCGATATATTGGTTTTTCGAGTTTTGACTACATGCTGAACACCATCTTAGAAGAAGACGCTTGGGGCGTGCTTCCAGAACCATTAATCCGCCATTACCTTCGTCAGCAGAAGCTCGCCGTTATCAAACACACATACGGATTGACGCAAGAAGACTACTGTATGTTTTCACCTAACGGCCATACTGAGCATCCAGCAATGACGTGGTTAGCAGATAAATTGAGCGAGTATTTATTTGACTTCTAAACATTTTATCAGTGAGCGTCAATTTTACTGACACCAAAAAACCACAGTAAGCCATTGTTTTATAACAACATAAATAAAAACGCAATTTTTTAGATTAGTTACTGGTCACTTTGTGGTTGCCTAAATTACCTTATGAGCGAAGAATAGTAAGGTATTAAAATTCAAAGGCATCTTTTATGTGTGACAGGACAAGCAAAAACGAAAACCGTATTCTAACCATTTCAGCCCTTTTGGCATCTGGGTTCGCTGCTGGTGGTATGGTACTTGGCTTGCTTGTAGGCTCAATTGTCATCGTTTTTGACGGTGTTTACTCTTTGGTCAGCTTACTGTTAACTTTATTGTCACTGGCCGCTTCTTACTATATTAACAAGCCTTCAAAATCTGTATTCCCATTTGGAAAAGCGGTCTTAGAACCAATCGTTATTGCGATAAAAGCAGCCGTCATTTTAGTGGTTGTAAGCTTCTCTCTCTACTCTGCGATATCAGCATTGATGTCTGGAGGTCGTGAGGTCGATGCTTCTATTGCGACCTTATTCGGCTTCGTGAATGTTATCGGTTGTGGTTACGCTTGGTGGTTTATGGCGAAACGCAGCCGCCGATTCTCATCAGGCTTGATTGAAGCGGAGAAAAAACAGTGGCAAATGGATACTCTGCTAAGTGTGGCGGTGACCGTAGGATTTATCTCGGCTTGGGCTGTTTCACTAACGCCATTCTCTGAGTATGCGGTATATGCCGACCCCATGATGATGGTTTTAATGGGCTTTTACTTCCTCAAAGTACCGTTCGATATGCTAGTAGGTGCCTTACGTGAACTACTAATGATGACACCAAGCAAAGAGCTGTGTCAGAGCGTTGGCAAAGATGTTCTTGAGATTGAAAAAGTGACTGAGCATCAATTGAAACTGGCTGGCGTAACGAAGGTAGGCCAAGAGCTACGAGTAAATGTGGACGTACATATTGATGACGACACATTGGAGCTTGACACACTAGAGCACACTCGTAAGCAGCTTATCAAGCGACTGTCGAAGCACAGATTCAAGCTTCAACTACACTTGAACGTCGCTTATTAGAGCGCCACCAAAGAGCCGTTAAAACTCAATAAAAAGCTCCCAATCTCGGGAGCTTTTTTAATTTTTTCGATTTAGTTGCTTCGTATTCGAATACAGCTCGCAAGGGAGATCTGTTCGTTGCTCACTTAAATTCTCTGATCTCGTTGGTAACTTACCCAGCCGCTTCGCGCTTCTCTTTGGTAACTAACCAACACATCAGCGAGCCCACCGTTACCATCACAACGCCCTGCCAAAAGCTATGGCTCAGAGTTACGCCAAGAATAATGGAAGAAAATAAAGCGGAAAAAATGGGCGTGAAGTAAGACAAGGTGGCGAGAAAAACCATATTGCCGCCAACGATCGCGATGTTCCATAAACCATAACCACCAGCCATTAAAGCCGCAGAAGCCACTAAGTACCCCATCGCTTCCCAACTGAATGTCATTGTTGGCTCATCGGTAAACGCATATTTGACCCAAAGCGAAACAGCTGTTGCAATGAAAAACAGGGTAATCGCATTATGTTTAGATTGCTGCCTTTGGGTTAAGTTGCAATAAAAAGCCCATATAACCGCGCCAGCGAAAGCCATAAAATACACCAGAGGGTTACTACTAACATTGGACATGATCTGAGTTATGGATAAGCCATTCTCACCGCTCACAGTCCAAGCAACCCCAACAAACGCCAGCGTAACTGCGGGATAAAGCAACCAGTTTGTTTTTTTATTGCTGCCAAGGACCGCAAATAAAACCGTCAGTGCGGGCCAAAGGTAATTGACAATCGACACCTCAATTGCCTGCGCGCGCGAGTTGGAATATCCCAAAGATAGAGCGAGAAATATTTCATAACAGACGAACATCGCACCACCAAGCGCAAGATACTTGGGAGAAAAGTAAGACAACTTTGGAATACCGACCACGATAAGAAGGAAAACAGAGCTAAGAGAGTACAACATGGCTGCCCCGCCTACAGGACCTAAACTCTCCGTAACCAACCTCGCGATGCCAAGCAGACAACTCCAAGAGAGAATCGCGATACAACCATAAAGTGTGAAACGAAATTGCACTGATTTCATGTGACCTACCACTCACGAATGCCAAAGGAAACGTCAGCTTAACTCAAAAATGATCAGGTTCAACGTACTGTTTTATAAAAATCAGTATAAAAATCATTCTATTAAGCCGTTGGAGTCGATATGAAACATTTTCTGCCCTCTAGTGTTATGCTTACACCCTTTGTTGTGCGCTACTATGATGAAGATGACAACGAGAGTGAAAACGTTAAAACACATTCGGAAACGCATGGTCTAGATAGCGAAGAGCAATCTAAGGAACGTTCAGAGTAAAGGAATCCAAACATGAAAAAAGTCGCAGTCATTTTAAGTGGTTCAGGCGTTTACGACGGTTCTGAGATCCACGAAGCAGTGTTGGCGCTCTACGCCATCGAGAAAGCAGGGGCAACTTGGCACTGCTTTGCACCTAACATTGACCAACTCCACGTCATCAATCACCTAACTGGTGACGAAATGGATGAAACCCGTAACGTACTGATCGAATCAGCTCGTATCGCACGCGGAAACATTGGCGATGTTGCCAAACTTAACGTTGATGAATACGATGCCCTACTGCTTCCAGGTGGATTTGGTGCTGCGAAAAACTTAACCGACTTCGCCGTTTCAGGTGCAGAGTGCTCCATTAACACACACGTAGCTCAAGCTTGTCGCGCGTTTGCTAATGCGAAAAAACCAGCTGGCTATCTGTGTATTTCTCCTGTCATTATTCCGATGATTTATGAGCAAGGCGTGAAAGGAACGGTAGGCAACGATGAGGCAGTCTCAATAGCATTTAATCAAATGGGCGGTGAACACACCATGTGCCCTGTCGAAGACATCGTTTTTGATGAAAAACACCTCGTACTTTCAACCCCTGCTTACATGTTGGCAGAGAATATCTCTCAAGCGGCTTCAGGTATCGAAAAGTTAGTATCAAAGCTGATTAAAATAGCTTAATTATTAGTAGTTATCTTATAAAACACTTCTCTATCCCCATTGATAATTAAGTTATTAATGGGGATTTTTTATACTTTAGTCGAATTTAGAGATATATCCGCGTCAGAAGTCAATTTCTGCCAATCGTTTGCGTCCATAGTTTCATATTTGTTCTACTTTATATCAGTGTTGCACTTATACGCAGTGCAACAAGATCACTGTCACAGTTTTTCTCTTGCAAGTACCTCTAAGTAGGTAAACTTGCTTCAGATCAACTTCAATCTGGAAACGAATGTGCGACAGTAAATGGCAAATTAAGAAAGATTATTAAAAATAACGACGGAGCTATCCAATATGACAAGTGCATTTTTTATCCCTACGGTAAACCTAATGGGCGCTGGTTGTTTGAAAGACGCAGCAGACAGCATCCAATCTCAAGGCTTTAAAAAAGGTTTGATCGTTACGGATAAGATCCTTAACCAAATCGGTGTAGTCAAACAAGTTCAAGACCTTCTCACTGAGCGCGATGTTGCAACCGTTGTGTTTGATGGCACTCAACCAAATCCAACTATCAGCAACGTTAACGACGGCTTAGCACTTCTTACTGATAACGAATGTGACTTCGTTGTCTCTCTAGGTGGTGGTTCACCACACGACTGTGCGAAAGGTATCGCGCTTGTTGCTTCTAACGGCGGCAAAATCGCAGATTACGAAGGCGTAGACCAGTCTGCAAAACCAATGATGCCACTTATTGCAATCAACACGACGGCAGGTACTGCATCTGAAATGACGCGTTTCTGCATCATCACTGACGAAGAGCGTCACATTAAGATGGCTATCGTTGATAAGCACACAACACCGCTTATCTCGGTAAACGATCCAGAGCTAATGCTCGCTAAACCTGCTTCGCTAACTGCGGCAACAGGTATGGATGCCCTAACTCACGCGATTGAAGCTTACGTATCTATCGCGGCAACACCAATCACTGATGCAGTAGCAATCAAAGCGATTGAGCTTATCCAAGCTTACCTACGCACAGCAGTGAAAAACGGTGAAGATCTAGAAGCTCGTGAACAAATGGCATACGCACAGTTCATGGCGGGTATGGCGTTCAACAACGCTTCTCTAGGTTACGTACACGCAATGGCACACCAGCTAGGTGGTTTCTACGACCTTCCACACGGTGTTTGTAACGCGATTCTTCTACCTCACGTACAGCGTTACAACGCGCAAGTATGTCCTGAGCGTCTACGTGACGTAGCAAAAGCAATGGGCGTAAACGTAGAAGGCATGTCTGCTGAAGAAGGTGCAGCGGCAGCAATCGACGCTATCGTTACTCTAGCGAAAGATGTGGGTATCCCAGCAGGTATTAAAGAGCTTGGTGCGAAACTAGAAGACATCCCAACACTAGCAGACAACGCACTGAAAGACGCTTGTGGTTTCACTAACCCTAAACAAGCAACTCACGAAGAAATCTCTAAGATCTTCGAAGAAGCGATGTAATCTCGCTACATAAACAATTCTCTAGCCTTAATTCAATCCCCGATCTCGTATCGGGGATTTTTTACATTCATATACAAGTGAATCTCTGCCAAACATAGTCTTTTAGTGTTAGCTTTTAAGTATTAACACGATTCATATTGGAAGGAACCATGAGAACGATTGCTGCTACCCTACTCGCTTGTTTATCCTTTTCTGCCAACACTGCCGAATACCGCGCCAACGAAGTGGCGAGTGGATTTCAGATCCCTTGGGGAATCGAGTTCTTAGATAACCAACGCGTTATCGTCAATGAAAAGAACGGTACGGTTTCGCTGCTGGATATCACATTAGGCAAACCTCAAAAGCTATTTAACGTCCCCGATGTGAACACTAGTGGGCAAGCTGGCTTATTGGATGTCGCGCTCGCACCGAATGCCGATACGCAAAACCCGCAACTCTTCTTTACCTACAGCAAGCGCACGAGCAAAGGCAATACGGTGGCGTTAGCGACGGCGCAATTGCAAAACAATCAGCTTGTAGGTTGGAAAGATCTCTTTGTTGCTGATGCCATCACCGACACGGGTCGCCACTACGGCAGTCGAATTTCATTTGTAGACGACAAAGTTTACTTCTCAATCGGTGACCGTGGTAAACGTGATAATGGGCAAGACACTCAAACCCATGCTGGCAGTATTCTGCGTCTTAACCTTGATGGTTCGGTTCCACAAGACAATCCATTCAAACCTTCCGAAGCTCGTCCTGAGATATGGAGTTACGGGCACCGCAACCCACAAGGTATGTTTTACGACGAAGCAACAAAACAGCTGTGGTCGATTGAGCATGGACCACGCGGCGGCGATGAAATTAATATAATCAAGAGAGGCGCGAACTACGGCTGGGCAAAAGTCTCTCATGGCAAAGAATATTGGGGTCCGTTGGACGTCGGGGAAGCTAAGTCGTTACCGGGAATGGAAGATCCAAAGTTGGTATACATCCCTTCTATCGCACCCAGCAATATGATTTTGTACCGTGGCGATAAATACCCAGAGTTGGACGGAAAAATCCTCGCTGGTGCATTGAAACTGGCGCACATCAACGTGGTCTCTATTGAGAATGGCAAGCTCACCGAATCAAAGAGATTGATGGAGAATCTTGGTGAGCGAGTAAGAGATATAACCATCAGCCCCGATGGTTATATCTACTTTTCTACCGACAGCGGCAAAATATTTCGTCTTGAGGAAAGGTAATCAAACACTAAAATCGTTAAGACTATTTAATTTGTGACGTACTAGTGATTTATTTTCGTACAATATAAGCAGAAGAATCTAAACTTAACAATAACCTTTTGTTTTTTAAAACGATAGTTCGGTTAAGTTGTACGAGGTCATTATGATTCCATTCCCTTTACAGCTCGATAAAATTAAAGCCGTGGTGTTTGATTTAGACAACACCTTGGTGAGTTCTGATATGAACTTCGGCGAATTGCGACAACAGCTAGGTTGTCCGCAGAGTGAAGATCTATTGGATTTTGTCGACGCACTTGAGCATCCTCATCATCGAGAGCACGCTCATAACGTGATATTTGATTACGAGATTTCTGATGCTGAGCAGTCTGCTCCAATGATTGGCTGCCATGAATTGCTCGCCCACTTGCATCAAAATGAAATCAAAACCGCTATCGTGACGCGCAACTGCCAAATCGCCACGCAGCGCAAACTAGAACACAACCAAATCTCAGTGGAGCGAGTCATCACTCGTGAATGCTTCCCGCCCAAGCCAGACCCTTTGTCTCTGCAGGTATTAGCGAAAGAGTGGCGTTTGATGCCTGATGAAGTGCTTTATGTCGGCGATTACCTTTACGACTTACAGGCCGCGTATAACGCGCAGATGCCCTCTTGCCTTGTTCACCATGGGAATCAAGAAACCTTCAATGACTCAGCCTCGTTGGCGCTTAATGAACTCAGCGATTTATTGAGCCGTTTCCAATCCTTACCACGCAACTAAAGCACACATATAAAATACGCAAACAAAAAAAGGGGCACCAACGTGCCCCTTATGACTTATTCCCGATTGTTTCATGCGTTCCCAAGGATTGCTTGGGTGATGCGCTGCTTAGCCTTGTAGGTAAGCGTTAAGCATCCACATTAATTTTTCTTGCTCACGGATGTAGTCACCTATCAATGCCGCTGTACCTTCGTCATCTGCTTCACCCGCGTTTTGTAGAATCTCACGCTGTTTTAGAAGTAGAACGCTAAAGCCTTGAACCAGACCTTGTACACACTCCTCACCAGAAGTCGCGTTTTGATGTTCTTTAATTTCACTTGCTTCCAAGTAGTTGCTGAATGCGTGTGCTGGCGTATGACCCAAAGTTAGAATACGCTCTGCAAGCTCATCGATTTTTGTTTGTAGATCAGTATAGATCTCTTCAAATTTTACGTGCAGTTCGAAGAATTGCGCACCTTTAATGTTCCAGTGGTAACCGCGAGAGTTCATGTACAACACTTGGTAATGCGCTAACAGTTGATTGAGCTGTTGAGCTAGTTGTGCTGATTGTTCGCTGTCTAGACCAATTAGGCTTACTTGTTTGTTCATAATCTTGCTCCTAGAAGGATGATACCAATCGTAGTAACGAACGATTCTCTTACCGGGATTGGTATAAAGTTTAAAAATTCTTTTGCAGTATTTGCTGCCGATGGAGTCATATTACGACTCCGGCTCGGCGAAGAGAATTTGGTTTTAGCTATGATTTAAATAGCCAAATCCAATGAGCAAGCAGACGAATATCGGCGTATCATCCAACAAAAAGCCCCAACCCTTTTTGTGTAAAAAGGATTGGGGCTTTTTTACTATTTGGTTAACGTTCAAAAGTCGATGAAAGATGTAAACCTTATCTACGCCGTTTTGAAAGTTGCCATCTGTTGATTCAGCTCAGTAACTTGCTCTTTTACTTGCAATGATGTCTCTGATGCACGTTGGCTGTTATTCGAAACTTCATCCACTGATTGAGTAATACCGGACATCAATCCAGTGATCGAATTGGTCGCATGAGATTGCTGCTCTGCCGCTGCTGCAAGTTCTGCCATTTGCTCATTCAAGGAACCTATTTGCTCAGTAGTAACAAGCAAACGAGTTACCGCTTTTTCAATGTGCTCAGCGCCCTGCTCCGCAAGTGATTGACTGTGTTCAATCTCCTCAACCACCGAATTGGTCGAGCGTTGAATCGCGTTGATAATGCCGTTGATTTCCGTCGTCGATTGAGTAGTGCGCGTCGCTAACATACGCACTTCGTCCGCCACAACCGCAAAGCCTCGCCCTTGGTCACCTGCGCGCGCTGCTTCTATCGCGGCATTCAATGCCAGTAAGTTAGTTTGCTCTGCCAAACCTTCAATCACTTCCGTCACTCGACCAATGGCTTCGCTCTCTTTGCTTAGCTGTGTGACTTGCGTACTCGCAGTTTCAATGCTGCCGTGCAAACTTTCCATGGTGACTTTGTTTTGCTCTAAAGCATCGCGACCTTGTTCAATCTCGCCTTTTGAATCAGAAAGCTTCTGCACAGATTGATTGGCTTGATCTAGAGTGTTACGCGCTGCTAAAGCGATTTCATCCAATTGGCTTCCCATTTCAACAATGCTGGTCTGTTGCTGTTCTACATTCGATGAGGTGACTTGCGCCGATTCCAATAAAGCCCCCATGCTGGTATCCACTTGGTGCGCTTTCTCACTCACCCCTGCCACGATGCTCGCTAACGATTGGTTCATGCGGTTAATCGAATCGGTAAGGTCTGCCAATTCATCTTTCCCAACAACGGTGAGCGGGGGCTGAGAAACGTCTCCTGAAGCGATCGTCTTTGCACGCTCCGACAAGTTTTTCACTCGGCGACCAATGGTATTGCCCATGTATTTTGAAATCGCTACTGCGGCAAACAAAACCAATGCCGCTGCAATCAACATAGTGGTCAGTACGTTCTTGATCGACTGATTAATACCCTGTCCGCTTTGATCAGCACGACTTTGCTGAGCCAATACGATCGTTTCTAAACTTTGGTCTAGGGCATCCGCTGCTGGCAACAGTTCATTCGCCATCAGCAAGTTTGATTCGTTCCACTCTGGCGATTGACGCAATGCAATTACCTGCTCTGCTAAAGGAAAGTACAGTTGCTGCATTTCCTTAAACAGTGACCACAATGATTGGTCGTTATCAGTTAGTCTGTCGAGTTTACTGTCGATTTCCGCCACAGACTGATTGTGGTATTTAATCAAGTCGTGGTATTTATCTAGGTGATCTTGCTGCCCGTACAACAGGAAATCTCGCAAGGCGGACAGAGCATTGGCGAGGGAGGTATAACTGTCGGCATAGACTTTAAACAGACGTTTTCTGTCTCCACCAAATGGGTTTCCCGACTCTTCATTGATTAAGCTTTGAAGCTGATCAAGTGCAACTTCTGCAATGGGTGCCGCTTCGTTAATAAAGAGGTTGTGCGCGGGTAAGTTCTCGTCACTGTGGCTAAGTTCAATCAGCTTGTTCAAAGAGACTTTGACCGCATCCCACTGGTTTTGAATCGCTTGAAAATCCTGTTCAGAGATCAAAGCCTGCAACGTCGGAAGCGACTCGTCTGTTGAAGCCATGATATTGCGTACGTCCTCACTGAGACGTGCGCTAGCCTCTTCATCGCCACCTAGCAACATGTAGGCTCGAATAGAAGACAGCGACGCTTGAACGGACTGTTGGATACCGCGACTGGTGTCGACGGTCGGTAGATCAGATTTAAGTAACGAAGAGGCGTATTGCTCTACGGTGGTGACGTTGCGATACGTGAATACCGCTGATGCCATAAAAAGTACGGCTAGCAGCACAAAACTGAGCTGCAACTTCCCTGATATCGTAAGGTTCATCCATAAACTCCTGACAACGATGAGCCTTAAATATAACGATGTTTACAAAAATGTTAAATACTGGTATCAAAAGTTACTAAGAAAACCATGTAAATCACTATTTTAAGCCGATAAATAGGGCTTATTTGAAGTATGGTATGCGCTCACTACGTAAAATCAGATAATTAACGTAAGTCGTTTCTAAGCAGTCTTGATCCCACAACGAAAGAATCCGCTTAGTGGCGAAGTAGTAATCTTTATTACGCAGTAGCACACCCACCGTGCGGCTGAGCTGCTTAAAGCGCTGTTGCTCATTAGCAGAGATGTCATTGTCTTCATTTTGAATGATCGGCGCCAATCCATCGGCAAACCAATTGTTCAGAATTTCACGCATCTCTAGTTCTGACTCCGGCACATCCATACACGACAACTCACGATGCAGTGGCGGCGGTACTATGTACTTTGACGCTTTTGGCGAACTGACATAACGGTACATGTCGCTCCTCCTTGTAAATGACTCTTATACCCAAGTGACTTCAAGATGCAGGATTCAGAGCGTTGTCATTGATTCGGGGTCAAGGAAAACAACGCAGCGTAATAGTCAGCTCTTTCCAAGTTGTTTGACACAGAAGCCAAGTCAATGACACGCTCCCGAAGGGCGAGCTGTCTTGGTTTGTATACTTTGTTGTCGATTCTTGATTTAGACCCACTAGACCTTTAAATCGCCGCCGCGTCTACAAACCAAGCCATTCTCGCTGAACCTAACATCTCGAGGTTACTTGGGTATAAACTAGCTAAGAATACTTTTTTCAATTTCCAAGTTTTTTTCTAGAGCTCATAGAAAGAAGACCAACAAAAAAGCCATGCAAAGTAGGCTCTGCATGGCTTTGGTTCGGGCAGCAATGACACTGCCCTCGTCTAGGACTGGTTACATTGAGCTTTGATCGAAATCGTTGCCTTGGTCAGTACCCGTTTGAGTATCCGAGTCGAAGCTGCCAGAGTCATCCGTGAAGTCAACACCTTGATCTTGACCTCCCGCACTTGTCCAGTCGCTGCCGCCAGATTCCATACCCGCCATGTCTGGTTGCTGATCTTGCGCAGAACCTTGCATGGTGTATTGATCATCGACTTCAACTTCAACTGTGCCACTCGCACCTTCTACCGCGCTGCCCAATTCGTCGTAACCTTGGAATTGGATTTCGCTCGTACCTTCGTAACCTTCTGGTAGGTCAACCGATACTGGTTGGTTCAGGTTGCCACTTAATGTGAAGCTGCCATCGCCATTATCCAGTGCGTTGCTTACTGATGCACCATCAGGTAGACCGGACATTTCTGCATAATCCACCGATTCGTTACCACTGACCTCATCTGGAACCGAGATAGAAATGGTATCGCCTGGCGCTGCAGTCACATCAGCTGCGCTCTCCTCTTCACTGTCTGCACCGTTTGCTGCTTGCTCTTCAGGCTGTTGCGCTTCGCCAACTTGCTGCTCTGATGATGCTTGAGCAGTTTGGATTTGTGGCTCGTCACTTTGCGCTGAATCGTCCGCAACTTGGATGCTCAGATTCTGAGTCGATACTTCACCGTTATCGTTGACCTGAACATCCATAGCTAAATTGCCATCGAAGTCATCGTTCGGCCAGTATGTCCACTCTTCATCACCTGATTTCGCGAAGAAACCTGCATCGTTTGCATCGGCGACATCCAACACTTCTGCTGAAGGGCTAATGCCAAGCTCATCAATCAACTGCGCTTCCGTTAGGGTTAGTGAACCATCATCAGCCAGTGCGTAGCCTTCGCTGGTTGTGGTTTCACCTTCACCTTGGATGTCGACATTAAAGAAGCTCTCAATGCGGTTTTCACCGTCAGTTGCAATGAAGCCAACTTGAACATCTCCGGTGTAGCCTTCTGCTGGTGTGAATTGGTAGTTACCTTGGTTATCGGTCTCTATCACACCTTGACCTTCCATTAGGCTCACTGATTCAATGCTCAAGCTGTCGCCTTCTGCATCGCTCAATGTCGATAGCATGTCGTCATTGGTGAACGACAAGGTGCCATCCGCTGCCATTTCTGTGGTAGAAATGCTGTCGATTTCTGGAGAAGCATTCTCTTGTGGTGCGTCTTCTTTCACGACCACGCCTGTTTGCTCATCATGAAGCACACCGTCTTTATCAATCACATAAGCGATATCCGCTTCACCAGTAAAGCCCGGTGCTGGATTGAATGTCCATGTGCCATCACCGTTATCGACAATCTCACCTTGGCTGCGATCAGCTAGGTGAACGAATTTCACTTCATCACCCGCGTCAGCGTCTACGTTTTCTGCCAATCCGATTAGGTCATCAGCGGTTAGGATAACGGGCTCACCCGCTAGGGTTTCGAAGTCACCTGAATCGATGCCATCTTCGAACTCTTCTGGCTCGTCACCGTAATCCACCGTTGTTGCGGTCACGGTTACGAAGAACTCGCCATTAAAGTCAGCCGGAGGCGTCATTTGCAGGTCTGAAATATCCCACTCGTTCAAATCGATGTATTGACCCGGTTCCGTAATGGTAATGGTGTTCACACCATCCGTAACTTCGAAGCCAACAGGGAAACCAGTCATCACTAGGTTACTTAACGTTTCTGAATCGTCGATTAGACCGACATTCAAGCCTAGGTGACCCGTTTCGTCCTCACCGAAGACTAACGGACCATCATGGTCGGTTGTGATGACTGCGCCATCCGCAACAGGGCGAACAAACACTGGTACATCAAGTACCGTCTCAAACTCACCGTCACTGACCACAACTTGCAAGTCAGAAACCCCTGCAAAATCGCCAGTCGGTGTGAATGTCCAAGTACCGTCACCGTTGTCTGTTACCTCACCACCATCTTCACCTTCTGCGGTGATAATGCGTGATACGACTAGGTTTTCAGTGTCGATATCGCCGAACAAGTTCATCAGGTCGCCAGCGTCGAAGGTGAATGCGCCATCCTCGTCGGTTGCCATAAAGGCATTACCCACATTGAATGGAGCATCGTTGACTGGAATAACATCCACATTCAACGAGCCTTCAACCACTTCTTCACCATCCGTCGCGGTATAACCCAGTTCCACCAAACCATTGAAGTCTTGAGTGGTTACCAAATGGTACATACCATCTGGTTGCTGGGTTAATGTCGCGTTTGCAGGCGCACGAACCGTGATGCTTTCTACGCTGATTTCGTCACCATCAAGATCCGTAACTTGATCAGCGATGTAAGCAGGGTCAATCACCATGACCACATCTTCTTCGCCTTGCATCTGGATGGTTGGCGCTTCTGGTGCATCGTTAACCGCTTCGATGTTTAGATTGCCTTCAACCGGCGTAACTAAATCACCATCGCTGACACCGAACGACATTGGCACATCACCATTGAAGTTCTCTGCCGGAGTGAATGACCAAGTGCCATCACCGTTGTCTAGCAAGTCACCGTATTGCTCATCAATCACTAGGTCGACAGCAGACAGTTCATCGTAGGTGTTGTCGATGTCTGTCGCGTTAGCAAGCAACATGTCCTGCGTAATAAGAATGGTGGTATCTTCGGTGCCAGCAATATTCACTGGCGTTGATTGCGGCGCATCGTTAATTGGGTTCACCGTTAGGTCGACGCCCACTTCCACGCTCGCACCATCGTTATCAATCAAGTCGAAGCTTAGGTCGATATCGCCATTGAAGTTCGCATCAGGCGTAATCGTAAAGCTACCATCTTGGTTCTCAACAACGGTTGCATTGGCTACCGCGGTTAAGTTCACTGCTTCTAGATTATCGCTGTCGACGTCACCCGCTTGAGCCAGTAACTGCTCTTGACTCAATGTGATTGAACCGTCTTCATCGACGCTGTAAGCCAAATCGCCAGATACCGGAGCATCGTTGACTGGCAATACATCAATGTTCGCGTTGGTTGTCGCAGTTGCACCGTCTTCATCAGCCACTACTACATCTAGACTTACGCCACCGTTGAAGTTTTCATTTGGTGCGAAGCTATAAGTGCCATCGTCATTCGCCGTTAGAATGCCGTCGCTACCACTGTAAGAGACGCTTTCTAGGCTCACGTCGCCTTCCACATCGCTTGACTGCGCTAGCAGTTGCTCTTCCGTGAAGATAATGACTTCGTCTTCATTGACAGAGTAACTTGTCGCACCTGCGATTGGTGGATCGTTCACCTCAAGAACGGTAATACCCGCAGTGGTTGAGTCTGTCGCACCCTCTTCATCGACAACTACAACGTCTAGGCTAACCTCGCCATTGAAGTTCTCGTTTGGAGAGAAGGTGTACGTACCATCGCCATTGTCTTGGAAGACGCCATCGTTGCCACTGTAAGTCACACTACTGATGTCTACGTCGCCTTCAATATCCGACGAATTAGCCAGTAGTTGCTCGTCACTGATGGTGATCGAGTTGTCTTCATGTACGGTGTAAGACGTGCTGCCCGCAACCGGAGGATCGTTCTCTGGCGTCACACTCACATCAATGTTGGCAGAGGTCGTATCCGTACCGTCTGACACATCAAACGTGAAGTTCACGTCACCGTTGAAGTTCTCGTTCGGTGCGAAGCTGTAAGTGCCATCACCATTATCGGTTAGGACACCGTCTGCACCTGTGTAAGTCACGCCTTCAACCGATAGGTCATCGCCATCGATATCTGTTGCGCCATCAAGCAGATCTTCATCAGTGAACAACAAGACGCCATCTTCACCAATGGTGAACGCTTGATCTTCTGGCTGTGGTAGGTCGTTAACTGGATTAACAGTTAGATCTGCCGTTGCGACCAAGGTGTCAGAACCATCACTGATATCAAACGTGATATCAATGTCACCATTGAAGTTCGCATCAGGCGTAATGGTGAAGCTGCCATCGTCGTTAGCAGTTACTGTCGCATCACCGTCAACCACTAGGTTAGAAGCGGTTAGTGCATCACCTTCTACATCCGATGCTTGAGCCAACAGTTGTTCTTGGCTTAGCGTGATTGAGTTGTCTTCGTCGACACTGTAAGCCAAGTCACCCAATACTGGAGCATCATTGATTGGCAGAACATCAATGTTTGCCGTCGTCGAAGCGGTCGCACCATCTTCGTCCACGACTACAACATCAAGGTTCACTTCACCATTGAAGTTTTGGTTTGGTGCAAAGCTGAACGTACCATCACCATTGTCGGTAAAGATACCTTCGCTGCCACTGTAGCTCACGCTATCTAGTGCTACCTCACCTTCAATATCGGAAGAGTTTGCCAACAACTGTTCTGCACTGATGGTGATGACTTCATCTTCATCAATGGTGTAACTGGTTGTGCCTGCGATTGGTGGATCGTTCACCTCAAGAACGGTAATACCCACTGTTGTTGTATCAACCGCGCCGTCCTCGTCAACCACGACAACATCTAAGCTAACATCGCCTGTAAAGTTTTCGTTTGGTGAGAAGGTGTAAGTACCATCGCCATTAATTTCTAGCACACCGTCGTTACCGCTGTAGCTCACGCTGCTGATCGCAACATCACCCTCGATATCAGACGAATTAGCCAATAGTTGCTCGTCACTAATGGTGATCGAGTTGTCTTCATGTACTGTGTAAGACGTGCTGCCTGCCACCGGTGGATCGTTCTCTGGCGTCACGCTTACATCGATATTTGCGGTCACGGTATCCGTGCCATCAGAAACATCAAAGGTGAAGTTCACGTCGCCATTGAAGTTTTCGTTTGGCGCGAAGCTGTACGTGCCATCACCATTGTCGGTTAGGACACCGTCCGCGCCAGTGTAAGTCACGCCTTCAACTGTTAGGTTGTCACCTTCTACATCCGTCGCGCCTGTTAATAGGTCTGCATCTGTAAAGGTAAGAAGACCGTCCTCACCCACGGTGAACGCTTGCTCTTGTGGCTCTGGAGCGTCATTGACTGGTGTAACGGTTAGGTCAAGACCAGCAGCAACCACTTCTTCGCCATCCGTGACATCGTAACTAAACTCAATGTCGCCGTAGAAGTTCTCGCTTGGAGTAATGGTGAAGCTGCCATCCTCGTTCATTTCAACCGTTGCATTTTCATCATTGGTGCTCAGGTTGATTGCACTTAAGTCATCGCCATCGATATCAACAGCGTGCTCCAGTAACTGCTCTTGAGTTAGCGTAATGCTGTTGTCTTCGGCAGTGACTGCAGTGATGTCACCCGTTACTTCTGGTGCATCATTGGTTGGCGAGATATGAATCGTCACATCTTGCGTCGCTGTCGCCGTTGTACCTGTATCCACATCCGTAGAGGTTGCATTTACGGTTAGCGTCACATCGCCGTTGAAGTCCGCAGAAGGGATAAACTCTAGTCCTTCTAGCTCGCCTGGTTGTAGTGACCAAGTGCCGTCACCATTATCGACACCCGCTGATAGTGCGCTGCCTTCTGGCACATCTTCAATCAAGATTGAGAGGTTTTCTGAACCATCGGTATCGCTTAACGCTGCATCGATATCAAGCGGCACTGGTGTATCTTCGGTACCAATAATTTGGTAATCCGCATCCGCTACCGTGATTTCGATGTTGTCGATACCAAACGATTCATCCCAAACGTCTTGATTCAAGGTTGAACCGAAGCCGAGTTGCAGTTCGCCATCCTCGACAGGAACCGTCAGGTTGATTTGGTGAGCTTGGTCATTCCAACCACTGAAGCCTTCACGTTGAGAGGCTCCGTGGATCACTTCACCCACTTCGTTACCGTCAGAATCGTATAGCGTTGTCGTACCATCTTGAGTACGGAACGCGGAGTTCTCCAAGGTGGTTAGCTGTTCGCCACCCACAAAGATTTGGAACGACTCGCCATCCCAAGAATCGATTTCGTAGAAGCTAAACGATATATTCACTTCATTAACATCACTTGGGATCTCGTAGGTTTTGCTGACCGTTTCATCACCGCCAGTGCCACCAATACGACCCAGCATGTCGCCCGTTTCGAAGCCTTGAGAGCTTTCAGTGTTCGCGTTCCAACCGTTCGAGCCAGACTCGAAGTTATCAGACGCAATCACCAAGTCCGAAGCAATCGACAACTCTGGCATATCAACCACAGATTGAACATCAATGTTCGCTTCAGCAGGAACCGTTGCAGTGCCATCGTTGACATCAAACGTCACGTTCACGTTGCCATCGAAGTTTTCGTTTGGTGCGAAGGTGTAAGTGCCGTCACCGTTGTCGACTAACGTACCACTGTCAGAAGCAACGTTCTCAACCGTTAGGTTATCACCATCGATATCACCTGCATTTTGCAGCAGTTGCTCTTCGGTGAAGGTGAAACTGGTGTCTTCTTGCGTAACAAACTGTGGTTGACCAACCGTTGGTAGGTCGTTCACTGGGTTCACAGTCAGATCGGCAGTGGCTTGAATGGTCGCATCGCCGTCCGTAATGTCGAAGCTCAGATCAATGTCGCCATTGAAGTCCGCATCTGGTGTGATAGTGAAGCTGCCATCGTCATTCGCAACAACGGTCGCATTGCCGTCAACAGTGAGGTTCGCCGCGGTTAGGTCATCGCCATCTACGTCGCCTGCTTGTGCAAGAAGCTGTTCTTGGCTTAGCGTGATAGAGCCATCTTCATCCACGCTGTAAGCCAAATCACCTGATACTGGAGCATCGTTGATTGGCAATACATCAATATTTGCATTGGTTGCTACCGTTGCACCGTCTTCATCGGTCACGACCACATCTAGGCTGACATCACCGTTGAAGTTTTCGTTTGGCGCGAAGCTGAATGTGCCATCGCCGTTGTCAGTAAAGATACCGTCAGAGCCGCTGTAGCTGACGCTATCAATCGCGACTTCGCCTTCAACATCAGAAGCACTCGCCAATAGCTGCTCAGAGCTGATGGTGATCACTTCGTCTTCGTTCACTGAGTAGCTGGTCGCGCCGGCAATTGGCGGATCGTTCACCTCAAGTACCGTAATACCTGCGGTGGTTGAATCCGTCGCACCGTCTTCATCGACAACCACAACGTCAAGGCTCACTTCACCATTGAAGTTCTCGTTTGGCGAGAAGGTGTAAGTGCCGTCACCATTGTCTTGGAACACGCCATCTGCGCCGCTGTAGCTCACGCTGTCGATTGCTACTTCACCTTCGACGTCAGATGAGTTAGCCAATAACTGCTCGTTACTGATGGTGATCGAATTGTCTTCATGCACCGTGTAAGAGGTGCTGCCCGCAACCGGTGGATCGTTCTCTGGCGTCACACTCACATCGATATTCGCGGTCACGGTGTCCGTACCATCGGAAACATCGAAGGTAAAGTTCACGTCGCCATTGAAGTTCTCGTTTGGCGCAAAGCTGTAGGTCCCATCACCGTTATCGGTTAGGACACCATCAGCGCCAGTGTAAGTGACACCTTCTACCGATAGGTCATCGCCATCAATATCCGTTGCGCCATCAAGCAGATCTTGGTCAGTGAAGGTCAACACACCATCTTCACCAATAGTGAACGCTTGATCTTCTGGCTGTGGTAGGTCGTTAACTGGATTAACCGTTAGATCTGCCGTCGCGACCAAGGTGTTAGAACCATCACTGATATCAAACGTGATATCAATGTCACCATTGAAGTTCGCATCAGGCGTAATGGTAAAGCTGCCATCATCGTTTGCAGTAACCGTTGCATCACCGTCAACCACTAAGTTAGTCGCGGTTAGCGCGTCCCCTTCTACATCCGATGCTTGAGCAAGAAGCTGCTCTTGGCTAAGCGTAATTGAATTGTCTTCATCGACACTGTAAGCCAAGTTGCCCGATACTGGCGCATCGTTGATTGGCAATACATCGATGTTTGCGTTAGTTGCCGCAGTTGCACCGTCTTCATCAACAACCACAACATCTAGGCTCACATCGCCATCAAAGTTGGCGTTTGGTGCGAAGCTGAATGTGCCGTCACCGTTGTCAGTAAAGATACCGTCGGAACCGCTGTAGCTGACGCTATCAATCGCAACTTCACCTTCAACGTCAGAAGCGTTCGCCAATAACTGCTCAGAGCTAATAATGATGACTTCGTCTTCGTTCACTGAGTAGCTGGTCGCGCCTGCGATTGGTGGATCGTTCACCTCAAGTACTGTAATACCTGCGGTAGTTGAATCCGTCGCACCGTCTTCATCGACCACGACAACATCTAGACTCACTTCACCATTGAAGTTCTCGTTTGGCGAGAAGGTGTACGTACCGTCACCATTGTCTTGGAACACACCATCTGTGCCGCTGTAGCTAACGCTATCAATCGATACATCACCTTCAATATCCGATGAGTTCGCTAGTAGCTGTTCATCACTGATGGTGATCGAGTTATCTTCATGCACCGTGTAAGACGTGCTGCCTGCCACTGGTGGATCGTTCTCTGGCGTCACACTCACATCGATATTCGCGGTCACGGTGTCCGTGCCATCGGAAACATCGAAGGTAAAGTTCACGTCGCCATTGAAGTTCTCATTCGGTGCGAAGCTATAGGTACCATCTCCATTGTCAGTTAGGACACCATCTGCGCCTGTGTAAGTGACACCTTCTACCGATAGGTCATCGCCATCGATGTCCGTTGCACCATCCAGCAGGTCTTGATCAGTGAAGGACAACACACCATCTTCACCAATGGTGAACGCTTGATCTTCTGGCTGCGGCAAGTCATTAACTGGGTTAACCGTTAGGTCCGCCGTTGCAACAATAGTGTCGCTGCCATCATTGATGTCGAACGTGATATCAATGTCGCCATTGAAGTTCGCATCTGGCGTGATAGTGAAGCTACCATCGTCGTTTGCCGTAACCGTTGCATCACCGTCAACCACTAGGTTAGACGCAGTCAGCGCATCACCTTCTACATCCGATGCTTGAGCAAGTAGCTGCTCTTGGCTTAGCGTAATTGAATTGTCTTCATCAACGCTGTACGCCAAGTTACCAGATACAGGTGCATCATTGATTGGTAAGACATCGACTGTGATGTAAGTATCAACCTCTGCGCCATCTTCATCGCGAATGGTCACATCCAACTGTACTTGACCGTTGAAGTTTTCATTCGGTGCAAAGCTACAAGTACCATCACCGTTTACTGAGAAGATGCCATCTGGACCGTCGTAGCTGATGCCTACTAGCTCAACATCCCCTTCAACATCCGAAGCATTCAGTAGCACTTGCGATTCACTGAAGGTTAGAACTTGGTCTTCATCGATAGTGTATGCGGTAGGACCTGCGATTGGTGGGTCATTTACCTCAATCACAGTAATGCCTGCAGTGGTCGAGTCCGTTGCACCATCTTCATCGACAACGACAACATCTAGGCTCACCTCGCCGCTGAAATTTTCGTTTGGTGAGAAGGTGTACGTACCATCACCGTTGATTTCCAGCACGCCATCGTTACCGCTGTAGCTCACGCTATCAATCGCCACTTCGCCTTCTATATCAGACGAGTTAGCCAACAGCTGTTCGTTACTAATGGTAATCGAATTGTCTTCATGAACGGTGTAAGCCGTGCTGCCTGCAACCGGTGGATCGTTCTCCGGCGTCACGCTTACGTCGATATTCGCCGTCACGGTATCCGTGCCATCGGAAACATCGAAAGTGAAGTTCACGTCGCCATTAAAGTTCTCGTTTGGTGCGAAGCTATATGTGCCATCACCATTGTCAGTAAGAACACCGTCCGCGCCTGTGTAAGTGACGCCCTCAACAGATAAGTCATCCCCTTCAATATCGGTAGCGCCTGTTAGGAGATCCGCATCAGTAAAGGTCAGCACACCATCTTCACCAATGGTGAACGCTTGATCTTGTGGTTCAGGCGCATCGTTAACTGGTGACACCAATAACTCAAGGTTGGTTGAGACAACATCATCGCCGTCAGACACATCGAACGTAAAGGTGATGTCACCATTAAAGTCCGCATCTGGCGTTAAGGTGTAAGTACCGTCACCATTGTCTGTGATGGTGATGTTTTCATCATCCGTTGCCAAGTTCAGTGCTGTCAGTTGGTCTCCATCCAAGTCACGCGCATTAGCGAGCAAATCTTCTTGCGTGATTAGGATTGAACCATCTTCTTCAACCACAGCAGAAACAGGCAATGCTTCAGGCGTATGTTCAATGTGAGCACCCGTTGCATTGACGTAGATGGTTTGAGAAACGGTTTCAGAATCATTATTTGATAGCTCTGTCGCCGTTGCCGTTACATTGATTTCTAGCTGTTGGTTAAAGTCTTCTGGCAATTGAATCTGTAGCTCTTGTTCAATTGCTGTGGTTGGAAGCGTTACAGAACCATCTGGACCGACTGTTACTTCACCGCTGTAGATCTGGCTGTTCACTTCACCTACATCAATGGTGAAGTTGAAGTCACTATAATCGGCATCGCCGCCACCGTAGAGATCTTCAAAGCCGTAAACCAGTTCACCGTCTTCGTTCACAGTAGTTCGAGTATGTTCAATGCCATCTTGGTTGAGCTCTGAGCTTGTGCCGCCATGGAAGACTGCATCACCAAATTGGCTTTGAATCACGGTTTCAGAACCATCAGCACCCACAAACACGAGTTGTGGGTCGACCGTATCCATGTTCGCAGGAGAGCCATCTGCCGCACGGAACTCATACTGACCATCTTGCATGGACGCAAAGTCATTGAAGTTATGACCGTTAGGAATCAAGAATAGGTTGAAGCTTTCCCCTTCCGAGATTTGGAAGCTGAACTGATCTTGTCCCGGAATGAGGTCACCGCCTCCGCCAACTTGAGAGGCGTTTTCGTACACCACTTCAACGCCCGTGATATTGCCGTCTTCATCAACTTTGTAATAGCCAGCTGCGTTTTGGTAACCCGCGGTTTCACCTTCAAAGGTAACCGTGATTTCAGTATCGTTAAAACTGGTGATACCGTTGTCTTGATCGTTAAGTACCCCTTCGTTGTCGTAGCTGATCACCGAACCTTCTGGAACGCCATCAACGGTCACAGTCAGCGTTTCTGACAAGTCTTGGTCAACCAATGCTGCGGCGATGTTCACTTCAACAATACCGCCTGGCTCAACCAAGATTGCTTGATCATCCACATTTCGACCATCGCCATCAGTGATGACTAGGTCTGGCGCATCTGCCACGGCTTCGATATGGACATTAATGTCTTGCTCAACTTCATCAGTACCGTCAGAAACCGTAAAGCTGAACTGCAAGTCACCACTGAAGTGCTCTTCTGGTACGAAGCTAAATGTACCGTCACCGTTGTCCGTTACAGTACCTTCATCACCCGAGTAATTAATGCTGGTAACAGTGAGGTCATCACCATCAATATCAATCGCACCACTTAGCAGATCTTCTTGCGTGAACAGGATGCTGCCATCCTCTTCAATGTGGTACATGCCAGGCGCAACAATTGGAATGTCATTGACTGGGTTCACCGTCAATGTCATTTCATTGGCAACACTCAATTCACCGTCGCTTACTTCATAAGTAAACTCTATGTCTCCATTGAAATGTTGTGAAGGCGTAACGGTAAAGGTGCCGTCACCGTTATCCACGATAGAGGCATTAGGATCATTGGTTTCTAATGCCGTTGCGTACAGGTCATCACCATCTTGATCGCTGGCGTTTTCAAGCAGCATTTCTTGTGTCACGAGGATAGATCCATCCTCGTCCACGTCTGCCACGATTGGCGCTGCTTCTGGTGCGTCGTTGACGAACTCAACTTTCAAGTCGATGTTTGCCGCCACCACATCGGTGCCATCGCTCACATCAAACGTGAGGTCAACATTACCAAAGAAGCCCTGCTCTGGCGTTAATGTGTAAGTGCCATCGCCATTGTCTGTCACTTGAACCGTGTCGCTTAAACTCGTCACGTTAACAACAGACAGGTCATCGCCTTCGATGTCCGTCGCTTGAGCCAGCAGCTCTGCTTCAGTAATCGTGATAGCTTCACCGTCTTCTGTGGTGAAGGACAAATCAGGCACATCTGGCAGGTCGTTCACTGGGTTAACGGTGAGGTTTAGATCCGCAGCGACGGTTTCAATCGCGTCAGTTACGTCATAAGTAAATTCGATTTCACCAAAGAAGTTTTCGCTCGGTGTAATCGTAAAGCTACCATCAGCGTTCTCAACGATAGTTGCATTAGGATCGTTGGTCGATAGGTTCACCGCTTCAAGGTTGTCACCATCCACGTCCGTCGCGTTCGCTAACAAGTCTTCTTGAGTGATGGTAATTGAGCCATCTTCATCAACGACCGCATCAACTGGACCGCTAACCTCTGGACCTTCGTTGACGATCTCAACATCGATCTTCGCAGTGCTTGGTGCACTTGCTTGACCATCGCTGATGTCGAAGGTCAAGTTCACTTCACCGTAGAAGTTCGAAGTTGGCTCGAAGGTAAAGGTGTTGTCGCCGTTATCTGTCAACGTACCTTGTGACTGGTCAACAAGCAGTAGATTCTCGATATGCAGAATGTCGCCATCCACATCAGTCGCACCTGATAACAGGTCTTTTGCTTCGATGATGATGGTGCCGTTTTCTAGCATTTGAGTATGCAGCGGTGCACCAGGGACTGGCACATCGTTGACCGGAATAACGGTCAGATCTAAATGGGTATCGACTTCATCGGTGCCATCGAAGACTTTGTAATCGATGTCGACTTCACCATTGAAGTTTTCATTCGGCATAAAGGTGTAAGTGCCGTCGCCATTGTCGACAAGCTCACCGTTATCACCGCTGTAAGAGATATCAGAGATAGACAGCGCATCGCCTTCCACGTCACTTGCATTGGCAAGCAAATCATCCGCGCTAAACGTAATGCCCACATCCTCATCAGTCGACAACACAATCGGACCAGAAACGATTGGCGCATCGTTTACTGCTTCGAAGTTGATGTTGATGATGTTGTCGTCAGTGAGTTCACCATCCGTAACTTGGTAACCCAGCTCAATCTCACCGTAGAAGTTCTCATCTGGTGTGACTGTCCATGTACCATCGCCGTTGTCGGTTAACGTAGCGTGCTCCGCGTTGTCCCCCACCAGCTCAAGGTTTTGAATATCAAGAACGTCACTATCGATATCACTCGCTTGTGCTAAAAGCTGCTCTTCTGTAATTACCACAGAGGCAAACTGCGTAGAACCTTCGGTATCAATGGTCACATTTGGCAGGTCAGCGGTCAGTTCGATTTCACTGTCACCTTCACGGATATTAAGCTCTACCGTTTCCGTGATTTCCGTGCCGTCCACGCCAATAGATGTGAACACCGCTTCATCATGACAAGTTTGCGAAACCGTCATGTTTTGAACCACGTAAGTACCGTTACCTTGAATCGTACCTAGCTCAAAGTAAGACACCGGCTCGTTCACCGTTAGAGTGTAATCCGTCTCATAGCTACCACGATCTTCTTTGTGGTAAGTCATCGAGTCGATCAAGTCACCATCGGAGTTGAATGCGCGAATTTCGACTTCGGTAAAGTGGCGAGACTCTTCCATAAACCAGCCGCCTAGACCATCTAGGTGGAAGCTGATTTCGTTGATATCTTGACCTTCAACGGTCACAGTTAGTTTTTCATCACCGCTCAAGCCTTGACGGTCAGTATCACCAATACCGTGACCGATGTGTGTTTTACCATTCCACGCACCGAGTGGGTCATCATTACTTTGAACGGTAACTTTCAAATCACCATCAACAAACTCACGTGTGTAAGGGTCAACAGCAGTACCCCAATCATCGAGGCTAGCGTTGTCGTCAAAGGTACCAATTTGACTCGTATGCGTACCGTTCGCCAATGCATCATCATTTGGAATGAAGCGCACTTCCGTGTCTGCAGGAACCTCCTGCCCGACTTCTAGCTGTACCCATTCGTCATTTAGATTCGCTTCAATGATGCCGTTTTCAGGGGCTTGGTCGAGACGTAAAGCAGGCTCTTCACGCAGAGAAACACCCACTGTTTGGTCTTCTTCCGCTTGAATAAAGATCTCGTCGCCCGCTTCTGGCGCATCGTTGACAGGATTAACGGTCAGATCCAACGTGGTCAGAACATCATTTTCGCCATCGCTGATGTTGTAAGTAAAGTCCAACTCACCGTTAAAGTTTTCGGTGTGCGTAATGGTAAAAGAACCATCGTCATTGGCTACGATCGTCGCATCCGGGTCATTGGTTTGTAGATTGCTGGCAACAAGGTCATCACCTTCAATGTCTGTCGCATTCGCAAGCAATTGTTCTTGCGTGATGGTGATGGCGTTATCTTCATCCACCTCCGCTTGAATGCCTGACGTTTCTGGTGCGTCGTTCACCGCGATAACATCGATGCCTGCGGTTGTTGTATCCGTTGCACCATCTTGGTCGATAACCGTAACGTCGAGAGAAATGTTACCGTCAAAGTTCTCATTTGGCGTGAAGGTATATGTGCCGTCGCCATTGTCCACGAAGCTACCGTCGTTACCAGAGTAGCTAACATTCGCCAAGGCTACATCGCCTTCCACATCAGAAGAGTTAGCTAACAACTGCTCGTCACTAATGGTGATTTGACCGTCTTCTTGAACCGTGTAAGACGTAGAACCGGCAACCGGTGGATCGTTCACTGGTGTCACGCTGACATCAATGAATGCTGGTGTTGAACCTGTGCCGTCAGACACATCGAATGTGAACTGAACATCACCGTTGAAGTTCTCATTCGGCGCGAAACTATAAGTGCCATCACCATTGTCGGTAAGTACACCATCCGCACCTGTGTAGAGAACGTTTTCGATAGACAGATCATCGCCATCAATATCCGATGCACCTTCCAATAGGTCTGCATCCGTGAACAGCAAGGTGCCATCTTCTTCTACCGTGAACTGTTGATCTTGCGCTTGTGGCAAGTCATTCACAGGATTAACCGTAATATCCAGACCAACTTGTACCGAGCCGCCATCGTTATCAATGATATCGAAGGTCAGATCTAGGTCACCGTTGTAGTTTTCATCCGGTGTGATGGTATAGCTGCCATCATCGTTGTATTGAATTGTCGCGTTGTCATCTGTCGATAGATTGATGGCTTCAAGGTTCTCGCTATCAATATCGCCCGCTTTGGCAAGCAGTTGCTCTTGGCTTAGCGTAATTGAGCTGTCTTCGTTGATGGTGTAAGCCAAATCACCCGATACTGGTGGATCGTTGATTGGCAATACGTCGACATTGATGTGCGTATCAACAGTTGCCCCATTCTCATCTTGAATGGTCACATCCAACTGAACTTGACCATTGAAGTTCTCGTTTGGCGCAAAGCTACAAGTACCATCGCCATTGACGGTAAAGATACCATCCGAGCCTTCATAGCTGATGCCAACAAGCTCTACATCACCCTCGATATCAGATGCGTTAGCAAGAATTTGTGACTCACTGAATGTCAGTACTGAATCTTCATCAATCGTGTAAGACGTTGGACCGGCAACTGGAGGGTCATTCACTTCAATGACCGTAATGCCTGCGGTCGTTTCGTCAATCGCACCTTGCTCATCCGCCACAATCACATCAAGGCTGATATCACCGCTGAAGTTCTCATTCGGCATGAAGGTGTAAGTACCATCACCGTTGTCTTGGAATACGCCATCGGTGCCTGAATAGGTCACGCTATCGATGGACACTGCGCCTTCCACATCCGAAGAGTTAGCCAGAAGCTGCTCGTCAGAAATGGTAATCGCGTTGTCTTCATCAACCGTGTAAGACGTTGAACCCGCAACCGGAGGATCGTTCACTGGAGTGACGCTCACGTCCACATTTGCTGGTACGGTTTCAGTACCGTCAGAAACACCAAAACTAAAGCTGACGTCTCCGTTGAAGTTTTCATTTGGTGCAAAGGTGTAAGTACCATCACCGTGGTCAGTCAGCACACCATCGCTGCCTGTGTAGCTAATGCCATCAACCGTTAAGTTATCGCCATCGATATCGGTCGCGCCAGCAAGCAAGTCTGCATCGGTAAACTGAAGCGTGCCATCTTCTTCAACACTGAACTGCTGGTCTTGAGGAACAGGAAGATCGTTAACTGGATTAACCGTTAGATCCGCCGTTGCTTTGATAGTGTCTGTGCCATCTGTAATGTTGAATTGGATATCAATGTCACCATTAAAGTCCGCATCTGGCGTAATCGTGAAGCTGCCATCGTCGTTCGCTGTGACGGTTGCGTTTCCATCTACAGTCAAATCGCTAGCAGTCAGACCATCTCCCTCAATATCAGACGCTTGAGAAAGAAGCTGTTCTTGGCTGAGTGTAATCGCACCGTCTTCATCAACACTGTAAGCCAAATCACCCGATACTGGCGCATCATTGATTGGCAATACATTCACATTAATGACGGTATCAACTTCTGCTCCATCTTCATCTCGAATGGTCACATCAAGTTGAACTTGCCCGTTAAAGTTCTCGTTTGGCGCGAAGCTGCACGTGCCATCATCGTTAACGGTGAAAATGCCATCCGGACCATCGTAACTAATGCCAACAAGCTCTACATCGTCTTCCACATCAGAGGCATTCAGCAGCACTTGCGATTCACTGAAGGTCAGAACTGAATCTTCATCAATGGTGTAAGAAGTTGGTCCTGCGACTGGTGGATCGTTCACTTCCAGCACCGTAATGCCAGCAGTGGTGGCATCCGTTGCGCCTTCTTCATCAGCGACGACAACATCAAGCGTCACTTCACCATTAAAGTTTTCATTTGGAGAGAAGGTGTACGTGCCGTCACCATTGATTTGCAACACACCATCGCTGCCAGAGTAGCTCACGCTATCAATCGAGACATCCCCTTCTAAATCCGAAGAGTTTGCCAACAGCTGCGCGTCAGAAATGGTAATAGAATTGTCTTCGTGAACTGTGTAAGACGTTGAACCAGCCACAGGAGGATCATTCACCGGCGTGACGCTCACATCTACATTCGCTGAAACCGTATCTGTGCCATCAGACACGTCGAAACTGAAGTTCACATCGCCATTGAAGTTCTCATTTGGCGCAAAGCTATATGTGCCATCACCATTGTCAGTTAGAACGCCATCGGTGCCTTCATAGCTGATTCCCGTTACAGAAAGGTCATCGCCTTCAATGTCGGTCGCACCAGCAAGCAGATCCGCATCAGTAAATTGCAGCGTGCCGTCCTCTTCCACACTGAATTGTTGGTCTTGAGGAACCGGCAGATCGTTGATTGGATTAACGGTTAGGTCAGCGGTTGCTTGAACGGTATTCGTGCCATCTGAGATATCGAAGCTGATGTCGATATCACCATTGAAATCTGCGTCTGGCGTGATAGTGAAGCTGCCATCGTCGTTTTGAGTCACCGTCGCATTGCCATCTACTGAAAGGTTAGACGCCGTCAGTGCATCGCCTTCCACATCGGAAGCTTGTGACAACAACTGCTCTTGGCTCAAACGAATCGAGCCATCTTCATCCACCGAGTAAGCAAGATTGCCTGATACTGGCGCATCATCGACAGGCGTAACACTGACATCAATGTTGGCAGAAACCGTATCTGTACCGTCGGACACATCAAAGCTGAAGTTCACATCGCCATTGAAGTTTTCATTTGGCGCAAAAGTGTAAGTCCCATTACCGTTGTCGATCAGGATGCCGTCGCCACCATCGTAACTCACACCTTCAACTGTTAGGTTATCGCCCTCAATATCCGTTGCGCCAGCAAGCAGGTCAGCATCCGTAAAGATCAGCGTGCCGTCTTCTTCCACGCTAAACTGCTGGTCTTGAGGAACAGGTAAATCGTTGATTGGGTTAACGGTTAGGTCAGCGGTTGCTTGAACAGTATTCGTGCCATCTGAGATATCGAAGCTGATGTCGATATCACCATTGAAATCTGCGTCCGGCGTGATGGTGAAGCTACCATCGTCATTTTGAGTCACCGTCGCATTGCCATCTACCGAAAGGTTAGACGCCGTCAGTGCATCGCCTTCCACATCGGAAGCTTGCGACAACAACTGCTCTTGGCTCAAACGAATCGAGCCATCTTCGTCCACCGAGTAAGCAAGATTGCCAGATACTGGCGCATCATCGACAGGTGTGACGCTTACATCAATGTTGGCTGAAACCGTATCCGTGCCGTCGGAAACATCAAAGCTGAAGTTCACATCACCATTGAAGTTTTCATTTGGCGCAAAAGTGTATGTCCCATTACCGTTGTCGGTCAGGATGCCGTCGCCACCGTCGTAGCTCACACCTTCAACGGTTAGGTTATCGCCTTCAATATCCGTTGCGCCAGCAAGCAGGTCAGCATCGGTGAAGATCAGCGTGCCGTCCTCTTCCACCTCAAAGGTTTTATCTTCAGGTACTGGTGCGTCATTGATTGGACGAACGGTTAAATCGATAGAACTTGAAACGGTTTCTTGACCATCACTGATATCAAACGTTAAGTCGAGTTCACCATTGAAATCAGTATCAGGTGTGACGGTATAAGTGCCATCACCATTATCCACAACTGATGCATTAGCACCCACTTGCACGTTGAATGCGGCAAGATCATCGCCATCAACATCACTCGCGTACCCGAGAAGTTGTTCTTGAGTGAAGGTAATAGTGCCATCTTCATCCATGATGTATGCCAGATCTTGCCCTACTTCTGGCGCGTCATTTTCACCTTCGACTTTAATTTGGAACGTTTCGCTCGTAGTTTCGGAGTCGAAATCGTCTTCTACTTGCGTCGTGGTTTCTTCGCTGGTGTCTTGTACATCCACCGCGAAGCTCTCTTCAGTGGTTTCTGAATCTAGCTCGTCACCACCTTGAGAACCTTCAGAGTCTGAAGACGCACTTGGCGCAGATGAAGTTTGTGCCGCTTGTCCTTGCGCTTCATTGCCTTCTGCGTCCGAACCACCTTCAGAGCCAGAGGCATCACCACCACCGACCGCTTGGGCACCCGCCCCAGAATCCGAACCACCGCTGCCCAGAGCCTCGTCACCTGATTCTCCGCTAGAAGCTACACTATCAACAACATTGGATTGTGCAGCGTCAGAGTCGCTGCTACTTTCAGTATCCTCTTCTTGAACTGCGCCACCCGAGCTCACTGCTTCTTCTTCCGTACCCGCGCCACTAGGATTTTCTTCCATCGCACGATTGGCTTCATCAACAGCATCTGCACTTTCAGCACCGGTCGCTACAGTCGAAGAGACGGTCGACTGCTGTTTTTCTTCTTTTGTCCCCGTATCCTTCGTTTCTGTTTGCTCTACCGCATCGTTAAGCTTTTCATTGTCTTTTTCTTGATTAGTGTCGCCTGCCATTACAGCCTCCGTTGCTTTTTAGCTAACTGATCGTGTTTAGAGGCAGTAAAGGACACCATTTTTAGAAACCAACTTTTTTATACAACTTTTTTCATACATTTCGAGTTCTATAAAAACAAAAAAATTTGAAAACCCAGTATAAAGATCCTTACTTGTTGTCATTAAAGCAATTAGTGCGGTGGGATAATGATAAATATGACAAATCTGTTGCGCTCAGTCGACAATAGCCATAAAGGGCTGCAATTGCTATTAGGCGATTTTTACCAAGATTTCAGTGACGCAGGGATTGATATTGAGATGCTGCATAAACAAAACCGTTTTGAAGCACTCAGATGTTATTCAAAAAGACTAAAGACCATTCTCGTCTTGTTATGTGATGACGACTTACCACCAAAATTGGCAAAGCTTGAACACTTAAACAAACACCATTTTCCTGCTCCTAATGAATTGATTGAGGACGTTAAAACCGAGCTTAACAACGTAAACAAACAAATTAGCCAGCTGTTAAAAATCGAAAATTCAATCGATAGCCGCACAGGTAGTGAATCGTAGGGGTGGCTCATGAGTAATAAGCAAATAGAACATCACCTCAAAAAGGCGCTCGTTTCGAACAACGAAGCTTCGAAGGTAACAACAGACGATACAATCGTGCTAGCCAGTGCAATGACCAGCGTACACAAAACCTTGCTGGTTATCTTTTTGCTTTCCATGGTGGCTATCGCCGTGGCATCTCAGGCTCGTATCGACATTGTGGTGTCGGTGCGCGGTGAGCTATTGCTCGAATCTGACATCGAAAAAGTGCAACACCTTGAAGGCGGTATTCTAGAAGAAATGCTAGTGCGCAAAGGCGAAGTGGTTTATGAAGGTCAACCTATTGCACGCCTTCGCTCTCTGGATAGAAACACTCAACTTGATACGGTAAACACAGAGATCATTCAGCTTGAGCTAGACAAGATTCGTTACGAAAGCCTGCGCGATATGGTGGAACCCGATTTTTCTGCCTACATCGAAAAGTACCCAGAATTAGTGCAAGTCAACATGAATACCTGGCAGCAAGAATTTTCTAAAAACCGTTCCAATGAAGAGTTGATCACTCACGATATCCAACATAAGAATTCGCTTATTGATTCAATGCTCAAGCGCCGTAAAAGCTCCGAGAACCAGCTCTCCTTAATACGCAAGCAGCTCAATATTAAAAACACCTTGTACAAGGAGGAAATGGCGTCTTACGTCGATGTTCTGAATATGCAGGTTCAAGAGTCAAACATGGTGCGTGAGATTGAAAACCTTGATGAGTCGGTCATGAATGAGCGCTTCCAACTCGACAAACTAGAGAAGCAGTACCGAGACTTGGTGGAGAATCGTAATGCCGAGTATCAAGCACAAATCATTCAAGCAAACAAGGACTTAAAGTTGAAACGTATATTACGTCCTCAACACTCAGATAAAGTGGATCGCCTCGTGGTTTACGCCCCTATTGACGGTGTAGTAGATAAAGTGCACTTCAATTTCCGCTCCGCTGTGATACCGCCAGGTGAAAGCATCGCGGACATTGCACCGATCAATAACGCCCTTCATGGAGAGGCGAAGATCCCGCGTAAAGACATGGGTTTTGTAGAAATCGGACAAGCGGTCAAAGTGAAGATGGATACCTACAACTTTGCCAAATACGGATTTTTGGAAGGTCGAATTGCATCGATCAGCCGTTCTTCTTATGAAGAAGAAGACGCTGAATTCTACCTCGCGGAAATCCAAATCAGTCAAAACTATCTAGAGCGCGGAGGTACACAATACAAGCTGTCCCCTTATATGGAGTTTACCGCAGACGTGAAAACAGGTTCACGCCGGGTTATCGAATACGCAGCGAAGCCGGTTATGTCGGCTATCGAAGACGCATTCGATGAGAGGTGATGGATGAGTAGCAAGCCTTCTTACAATATTTCCGTTCCTGTTATGCGCCTAAGCATTGCTTTCAGCTTGATGCTGGCTGCCCTCGCCTTTTATTTGTATATCTCTTGGGACAAAGTGGATTCAGTCGAGAAAGTGCAAAACGCGCCTCTTTTGGTTCAAGCTCAACAGCTCAACCAAACTATCGAGTTTGATATTCAAACGCTTCAACGCTGTTTAAGCGCACGTTATTGCAGTACAACAGAGCTTGATTTTGAGGTTCTGAAAGACGAAATTGACCAATTTAAGTCGCTCGCGTCACTCAACAAAACCGAGTTTAGCTTGGTGGGCGCGACCGAATACACGCAGCTTGAACTGGCAATCAATCGCTTCTCAGACAGCCAAAAAACACGCGACGATGTGTTGGCACTGTACCTCTCGCTCACCAATAACTACCTACAAATGGACGACAACTACCGGACCATATTTAACAACCATGCGAGCGACCTAATGATGGAGAAAAACGAGTTCTTCATTTGGTTGTTTGTGGTCGTTGTCGTACTGGTTGGTATCGCAGTGCTATCGAACTTGGTGGCAATCCTTAAGCTGAAAAAATCCAGCTCGAATGAGCGTGACATTGACCAAGAATTCGATGAGCTTTATCAAGAGCTCAAACAACTGGATTTACAAAGGTTGGAAGAGTTGCTGAATGAAGTGAGCATCAATCCGAAGCAGCGTCAGATCTACTCTCACCTAAAACTGATTTTCAGCAAACTCGAAGAACAAAAACGCAATAACGATCTCTACAAGCAGCTCTATGCTCTGATTGGTTACGAGATTCGTGGCATCACCAACACCATTAACGGCGGCGTGCAATATCTCGTTCAAGAGACCGATGAGAGCGGCGTGTTGATGGCGCAAGATATAACCTCGGCTGCCAATACCCTGTCTGAATTGGCAGAGAACTACAACCGACTCATTTCACAAGGGACCGAGAGCAAATCGAAAGAGTTTTCACTGCTGAATGTACTGTCTGAATTGATGATTCACATCAGTTCAAAAGTGCAGCGAAATGAAGGTGAGCTAGACTGCTTTATCTCGGATAACCTACCAAACCGTGTTGAAGGACAATCCACCAGCTTATTCTGGGTGTTGTTCCTACAGCTATCAAATGCCATCCAACTCAAAGCCGACAAGAAACTGTTTGTCACCATTGAATCAGGTGCGGCGTCAGACATTGAAAACACTCGCCTGACCATCAATCTAAACTTCTTAACCACGCTGGATGTGCCGCTTGCCAAGCTCAATACCCTACACTGGAGCGACCATAAACAGCACACTGCAACCAAAGACGATTTGGCGAAAAGCGTGTTGAAAGATTATGGCTATTACGAGAGCCATTGGTATCAATCGGGCAATCAGGAACGTTTTCAAATTCAGCTCGATTTGAAAGCCAAAAGCTTCCACACCGAGAAAACTCGCTTCGACAATAAGCGCCTATTACTGTGTGCCAACTCTCAGCTGCGCATTGATGTGATGAGCAAAATGTTAGTCAACTTGGGCTTAGAGATTACGCCAATTCGAACGCCGAACGAACTCTTCTCTGCGGCAAAAACCTTTGGCGAATACGATGCCATCATGCTGACCGACACGTTCGAGCCAAACAAGCTGCCCTCACTGAGCAAAACGGTGAAATCGCAACTGCGCAATCACCCGAACACCAAGTTGCTGCTCTCGGTCACTAGCACTCAGCAAGCGCAAGAGAGCCATACCTTTGTCGACAAGATTCTGAACTCCCCTGCGATTCCATATGAGTTTATCCCCAATCTTTTAGCAATCATGGAAGCGGAAGCCTCAGAAGATCAGATGGAGAACAGCTCATTCCTGATTGTGGAAGATGACCGTGTTCAACAGATTCTACTCAAACGTATTTTGAGCAAGCAAGAATACGAAGCCGACACCGTTGGCGATGGCGCAGACGCTGTTCAGCACTTCATGAATCAGCGCTCGGACATCATTTTTATGGACTGCATCATGCCTGGCATGGGCGGTATTGAAGCAACCAAACGCATTCGACAATACGAACAAGAGAGCGGACAAAACCCTTGCACCATCATAGGCGCGACAGCATTGACCAGCAGTAATGAACACCAAGCTTGTATCGAAGCTGGAATGGATTACGTGATCAGCAAACCTTATAAAAACGACGAAATCATCAAGGTGATCAACAAGTATGTGGCGGTACAGAAACTTAACTAGCTGCGTATTGGCAGCGCTTACATTGAGCAATGCTCCTTCGGCAATGGCGACCACCTTGCTTGAGGCGGTCAAACTCGGCTTGGAAAACAATTTATCTCTGCGCGCTAGTGACAAAGGCGTGGAAGAAAACGAATACAACATCGACATTAGCCGTTCTAAGTTCCTGCCTTCTTTAAACGGTGCCGCTGATACAACATGGAATGAAAACGAGACCATATTAACGGGAACACCAGATAAACGTTCAAGCTACAACTCAAATAGCTACAGCGTGTCTTTATCGCAATCGGTGTTTAACCTTGGCGACATCTTCAAATACGGCACCGCTAAGCTGGATTTCAACATTGAGGAAATCAAACACGAGAACAAAATCCAGAGCACCATTTCTGAAATCGCGACGCAATATTTCGAATACCTCAAAAACAACGCGCAAATCAAAGCCACCCAAGTAGAACTTAAATCGTCTGAAACACGTGAGCGCCAAATGCGTCGCAACGTGGAACTTGGCAACACTGCGGCGAGCGAGTTGTATGAGGTAATTGCCCAGAAAGAAGGCATTGCCAATCGCTTAAGAACCTTAGAGAAAGACCGGCGCGTAATTTTGAACGGTTTAGAGATTCAAGTTCAATACCCAGTCACCCCATCACAAGACATCTACGAAAGTGTTCCCTTGGAGGAAATCAGCGAATCCGAACAACGTGAGATTCTTGAACAAGCTTTGAAGCTCAATAACGACTTATTGGTTGCGAAGAAAACCGTCGAGCGCAGCCGAAGAGGCTTGAAAGAAAGCGGTTCAAACTTTGTGCCGACCGTATCGCTCTCTGCCAGTTACCGTTACGACGATGCGAACAACTATGACCGAACCGACCCAACCGCAACAGGGGACAGTAACTCGACCAGCGTCGGGTTGAACTTGAATGTGCCAATTTTCTCCGGCGGTTCGGATTACTACGGTTATCAAAAATCGTCGACTGCCATCGAGCGAACCGAGCTGCTGTACCAAGATTCATTGTTCGCGACGCGCAATAGCGTTAACACCTCAGTACTCAACATTAACGACTTCTCCCGCGCCATCAGCAGTTACGAGAACATCATCCGTGCCAACTACGCTTCCTACAAAGGCATTCAACGCGCCTATCAGCTTGGTACGCGAACCATTACCGACTTACTGGCAGCGGAAAGTAAACTGTTCAGCGCACTACGTGATTACGAGAGCGCGCGCTATGACTACATCATTGAATCGATCAATCTTGAGCAAATCAAAGGCATGCTATCGGTTCAATCTATCGAAAGCATCATGCAGTTGATGAGCGATATCGAAGGCAGAAGCAATCAAGACTTAGTTCCAAAACACCTTCTCTCTAAACCATCGATTAAGGAAGGAGGTCGCAATGCAAACTGAGCACTTTTCCCAAAAGATTAACTTTGCTGACAAGTGTTATCTGACTTTCTCAACGGTCATCTCAACACTGTTTGGTTTAGTGCTGCCCTTTTCGATTCTTATTATCTTTGACCGTGTTTTACCTAACCAAGCCAAAGACACGCTGTTTCTTCTGTTTGCCATTATCTTGATCACCATCCTCCTCGACTATCACTTAAAGAATCAGGAAGAGAAGATTTCGTCGGTGATCATGAAGCAATTCGAAACCAACTTAACCAACAAGGTGTTTCAATCAATCTGTTTGGCTGAGATATCGAAGTTTCGTCGTCTAGAACCCGGTGAATACCTAGAGCGTATTGCGACCATTCCAGAGATTAAATCCTTCTTTGGCGGAGAATCTGTACGGGCATTGATCAACCTTGCCGTCAGCATACTGACCATTCTGATTATCGGTCTGATCAACATCTGGGCAGGGGTGACCATCTTGCTCGCCTCCATCATTTTGGCGGTGTTCGCACTCAGTCTTTCCAAGCAAAAAATCAACAGTCTAGAAAACAAATCCGACATCGAAGGCTTAACCACGTCGAAAATCATCGAGATCATCTCTAGCCCACTCGATATCAAAGCGCGCAATATGGAATATCGCGTTGAGAGCCTCATGACACAAATGGTGGAAGAGCGTGAAGTCGAGAACATCAAATACGAGCAAATCGAATCGAACTTCAGCCTTATCTTGTCGCTCATACAACAGCTCTCCATAGCTTGTGTGGTGGTGGTTTTGGCAACGGCAGTTATCAACATGCAATCTAGCCAAGGCATCATGGCTGCTATCATCATGCTTACCAACCGCTACTTCGCGCCATACCAGCAAGTAATGCGCACGGTGAGCCGCTGGGAGTTGAACAAGCTTCATATTCAACGTATCGCCGAGTTGCTTGAGCTTGCGGCATCTGTAGAACAACAAAATGACACGACAGAAGTCGAGCGCATCTCGGTGAAGTATTCGGAAAAACAACGCATCGAGTTTGAACGCGGTCAGGCTTACTTGCTGACAGGGAAAAGCGGCACAGGCAAAACCCACCTCGCCAATTGCATTACGCGGCAAAACACCGACAGCAAGCTCGATATTCAAATCAACGAGACACCACTTGATGACGTCAATTACAACGTCTGGCGTAATAGCGTGCTCATGGTCGACAAAACCAGTTCGTTCGTCGAAGGCACCATCATCGACAACTTGACTTGTTTCCGCCCGAGCTTAAATAACACGGCATTTGCGCTTTGCGAAACCATGAACATGAAAGCACAAATCGATGCCCTTCCCGCTGGTTTTTACACCGAGCTTAAAGGACATTTACGCAACCCATTCTCGCGCCAAGTCGCTTATGCCTTGTTGTTAGTGCGTGCCTTACTCGCGAACAAACGTGTGTTGATCTTCGACGACATCGACTGTGTTTATGATGACGACTTTGCTCGATTGGTTTTGACCAGCACCGCCTATCGCGCCAACGACAAAATCCTCATCATCGTCAGCAACAAGATGGACAAACTCAATCATCGCCTCAAACGCGTCAAACTTACCGGAGGTGACCAATGAGTATTTTGGTTGATTTTAATAATGTCCCTCAGCGCTTGTTGGACTTTGAGGCTCGCAGTTATGACGAGCGATACAATGAGTCACCTTTGATTCGTGGTTTAGCTTACACCCTCATAGCGCTTGAATGGGAAGGCACACCTTCTATCCTCAGCGACGCTTTTATCCCTAAACCAAAAGACAGCGACAGTTTTATCGCTACGATTGAACGCCTTGGTTACCGTTGTGACGTCACCAAATTAAAAACGTTGGAGCACATCGAGGGACACCCTCATCCTTGTTTTATCGAGATAGAAAACCTCACTGCGATTTTCTTGGGCACTAAAGACGGCAAACTGATCCTGTTTGATTACACAAATAACAACACCATTGAATACCCGCTCTGCAAGAAGCCGTGCTTGTTGGTCTCGATCAGCGAATACTCCCGCTTATTCCGAGAACCGCCACCTGAATCTCAAGACCGCAGTAACTGGATTAAATACGCGTTTTATCGCTACAACAATGAACTCAAAAGCCTGATTATTCTCAGCTTCGTGGTCAGCATTCTCGGCGCACTCCAGCCCTTTTTTATTATGAGTGTGTACAACTTCGCCTTAACCTCTAGCTCGCAAGCCACGCTTTATTGGCTCACGTTATTTGCTGTGATTGTTGGGTTCTCGGAATACTTTTTCAAGAAAATGCGGGTCAACATCATCGCCACATCAGGAAAGGATTTGGCGGTGCATATTTCTCAAAACGTAATATCCAAACTGTTGTGGCTTCCTTATTCGATGACATCTACCGCTGGTGTCTCTTCTCAGTTAGCACGATTGAAGGACATCGACACTTTCCGCCGTTTGGTAACCGCAGAGTCAACATTAAGCTACTTCGACATGCCGTTTGTTATCGTATTCATTATTGCCATTGCTCTTATGTCTGGTACCGCAGCGCTAGTCGTTATGGCGGGGTTGATTCTAATGTTGGTGTTCTGTGTTTATTCTCGTTACATCTACTCGCAAGCCACGTCCAAGAGCTCTCGCGCCAACGCCATGGTTTCTTACCAATGGAATGAGATTCTTCGTGGTATAAAAACCATCCAAGGCTTGCCATTATTGCGTGTTATCCAGTCCCGCTTTAGCGCATCGCATTTACAAAGCACCAACGATGCAGAACATGTTTCAGTGACTAATAGCAGGGTTCAGGCAGCAGGCGGGAGTTTGATTCAGGTTATTGGTACCGCAAGTATCGTCGCGGCCGTTATCGGCGTGATGGACGGCACCTCCGATGCAGGTGCAATGCTTGCTACCGTAATTTTAGTCTGGAAGGCGTTGGGGCCTATTATGGGCATCTACAACTCTATTTCTAAGTTCCAATCCATTAAGGCGTCTTCTGCGCAAATCAACAACCTTATGGCGATGAATGACGATAAGCTAACGTTAGAGAAAAGCCCCCCTATTCGCCTATTTCAAGGTAGTATCGTCGGCTCTGGTGTGAGCCATCGTTATAGTGGTGCGGCAACAGGCTTAACTAATCTTGGTTTTAAAATTCCACCGGGCGCAAAAGTTGTGATTTGTGGACCAACAGGTTGCGGTAAAACGACGCTCATTTCTATTATCGCTGGGCTAGAGGAACGCTATCAAGGCTCAGTTTCGGTGGACGGTTATAACATCAAACAATTCAACAGTTACCGCTATCGAACCTCGATTAACTACGTCCCGTTTAACCTGCATATTTTTGAAGGCTCCTTGGAGACTAACTTCATCTTGCATAATGGGTTAATCCCAACAGAAAAAATGCGTGAAATGGTGAGTTTCTTTGAGCTAGATACATGGTTGCCACAAGGCCTGGACACTCAGCTAAGCGTAGATAAATGCAAGAATTTACCTAACGGTATTCAACAGAAATTGCGCCTCGCGTTGGGGCTTGGAAGTTGTGAACAATCACTGATCATCATCGATGAGCCATTTAATGGCGCTGAGCAAGAAAATGCCCAGTACTTCAACCGCTTGTTCACCGATAAATTGCTAAACAAAACCGTGGTGTTCTCTACCAACGATCCGGGCTTGATCGCCACTTCGAACATGAGTTTGGTATTAGAGCCAGACGGCAACTTGAAATATTTTGGCTTAACAGACAAATACTTAAACAGCTTAAGTTAATACTGTGGCGCTTATTCACAATTAACTCTTTAATCAGACAGATGCAATTGACAAAGATATAAACCAGAGAGATGATTCGACCGAGATTTAGAGGTATTTAGGATTCAGATGTATACATTTGTTGCTGACAAATTGGATGTGGTTTATTTATCAGCGATACCAGAAAACCACGCATTACAGGACTTTGATGTGCCTGAAGAAGAACTCGAAATCCGCGAGATTGTCGAGGTATGGTATGAGTGTGCGTTTCTTCCTGACTTTAACCTTCAACACATCGACATCGAAAACAAAACCGCATTAGTCGAGACACAAGCGCAAGTCGTAAACAACTACACAAGTACGCTCGCTTTTTTACTCAAAAGTCGTACTTATCGCGCAGCACTTAACCGATTATTGAGTGTATGGAGATTGGAGGCAGCAGCTAAAGCACAGCTTGAGCTGCTGTTACTTACGGAAGAACAGAGTAGCAAGCCAGTAAATTAATCGGCTAGGATAAGGGGCTAAAAATCTTAAACCCAACCATCGAATCGGAGACGTTTCTGCACGCGTTCAACCGCCTCTATCTGCATCTGACGAACACGCTCGTTAGATACGTTTAACAACAAGCCTATTTCCGACAAGGTTTTCACTCTCTGGTCAAATAATCCGAATCGATGGATTAAGACTTTCTGCAACTTAGTTGGCAAAGTTTTAATAATATTTTCAATGGCTTGAGTAAAGCACTGGTTTTCACAGTCTTGTTGTGGATCTGGCGTGTACTCACTTTCACACAGTTCAAGAACAAATGGAACACGATGTAGGTCCGCCGTGGTCGATACATCAATAAAACCACTTAGAGCAACAAGTTCATCTATACGTTCTGCTTTCACCCCTGAGCAGCGTGAGAGTTCAGAAATAGACAACTCTTTGCTCTCACTTTTTGACGCATCGAGCTTTTTTAAAGCCAGGCTATTTATCTCTTTGCACACATGAGCAGGTAAACGTACCGTGCGGCCATTGTTCATTAATGCCGCTTCTATATTCTCGCGAATCCACCATACCGCATAAGTAGAAAAACGGTAGCCTGGCTCAGGATCGAATTTATCGACCGCTTTTATCAAACCAATGTTACCTTCTTCTATTAAATCGAGCAGAGTAAAGTTATTGCCTGGCCGTTTGAGGTAGCCTTTTGCGATTTTCACAACAAGTCGAAGATTAGACTCAATCAACATTTCGCGCGCTTCTTCATCACCAGCTCGATTAAGTTTGGCGTAATGCAACTCCTCTTCACGAGACAACAAATCAATGCCCACAATATCTTTGAGATAGTGAGCATAAGGGTCTTTCCCAACTGACAACGATTCTTTCATTGACAGTTCATCCGTGACAGCTCGGAACCTAGCAAAGCATTCGTTGTTCATTCCCCGTCCTTCTCAAGCCAACTTATTTCTTATCTTCTTTAATTGTTTTTGTACAACACTGTATGCATCATGCTTTATATGCATTACTTTACACTGAGTGTAGACAGGGGTTCTGATCTTTACCAAGAAATCGCTTATCACTTTAAAACAATTACTGCTTCTATGATAAAAACGTGAGCAGGTGGGGGGTTATATATATGAAAGTGCAAGTATTTGTACGCAAATTGGCCTCAAAGAAAACAACGCAACGTGATCGTTAACGCTTACCACGTTACTCTGACTAAAACTTTGAGGCTTGAGGACGGTTTGAAGTATAGTTGAATTAACGAGATCTAATTCACTTGACGAAGCGCAGGTTGAAGCTGACAGTCTGTTATAACTTGGAAAACTGCACGATTCTTTCCTTCAGACTTACCTTGATACATCAACTCGTCAGCATCTTGCAAGCTCACGATGTGGGTAAACTCAGGATAGTAAGCACAGCCCAAACTGATACTCAAATGAATTGCTTGTCCGCCCAGTATAACAGGCTGATCGTAAACGGCTTTACAAAGCATATTGGCAAAATTGAGCGCTTCTCGCTCTGACAAAGAAGACGTAACGAGTGCGAACTCTTCTCCTCCAATTCTCGCCAATGTCATTCGGTCATCAGTCATCGACTTAGCGGCTTCTGCGATGGCAACTATTGCTCGGTCTCCAGCAAGGTGGCCATATCGATCATTGATTGATTTAAAATCATCAATATCAAACACCATCACCGTTAAGTTTCGCTTCAAATGATTCAGTAGCGCCAATTGCTCAATCAGGTGTCTACGGTTGTATAGCTTTGTGAGAGAATCCGTCAACGTCATCTCCAGCAATTGCTGATTGGCAATCGTTAATTGCCTTGTCCGAAGAGCAACCATACGTTTGAGGGCAAAAATATGATAAAGCGTTGCGACCGCCATAATGAAAATAGCAATAGGGAAAAGATAAAGTGGATAAACCGTTTTCACCAGACTCCAACGGGTGAGGATCCGCTCACGATCCGTATCGATGACTTTTTCAAACGCTCGTGATACCTCTAAAATGGAAGTTGCACTGTGCATTCCTGCTGCAATCCGAAGATCTTTACTATATAAGCTAATTGTCGGGACAAACATACCCGCTCCCGGCGTGGTTGCCATATAAAAGTTAGCAACTTGCAGGTCTGCAACGAAGTACAGCACCTTTTTATCGACGGCGGCTTGTATCATCGAATCATTGTTAATGTATTCTGCGATAGGTGCATTCGGGTAATTCGTCTGAACAAACTCAGACTCGTAACTTCCTTTAACAACGCCAATTGGCAGCGTCATTTCGCCAGTTAAAACACTCCTGATATCAACCGAAAGTACATCTTTATTTACGTACAATTTGGTTTGGATAGGCATTATGACTGCGCCAAAGTCCATATACTTCGCTCTTTCGGGCGAGTAGACAAGTCCTCCGTGAAAGTCAGCCTTACCCTCTTTTACGGCTTGTAAAGAAGCATCCCAATCCAAAAGGAGAAACTGAACGTCGATTTGGTTGTTCGCCGCGTACTCTTTCCAAAAGTCGATTAAAATACCTTTAGGTTCACCATCTGGGCTAAGATAAGAGAACGGCTTCCACGCTTTGGAGTTAGCAACAATTAAAGAATGAGACTCTGATTTGTGCGCATGCGCCATCGGACAAATGGACAGCCACAGTAGTAATAAAGAAGCACACGCTTTTTTACATTTGCAACCATAAGTACCATAACTCGTCGATGACATACCTACTTCTCACCAGTCTTTTTAAACCATAATCTCGGCTGTTTGATTAGACTAAAGATATAGTAGAGTTGCATAATACAGGAAGTGACGCTTATTGATATGAATCTAACTTAGTAAGTTTTAGTACTTAATTGGTACTTTCAACGCTTGGTTCGCTGAAGCAGTTGAAGCAGTTGAAGCAGTTGAAGCAGTTGAAGCAGTTGAAGCAGTTGAAGCAGTACATGATAAATTAGGAAAACTTATCTGGTACTAAAAAATTGAATATCATCAGTTTTGCAAACACCTAGTACCAATAAAAAAGCCCTATTCAAAATCCACCTTGGGGAGAACTTTGAACAGGGCTCTTTGCCTCTATGCTTCATTTTACGGCTGAAGCTACCTTTACCTTTTTTCGCTTTAACGACTCGTGTTTGGAACAGCTGACTGGTAACAACCGCTTTTAACGCGTTGTCTTTGATTTCACCTCTGCCGAAGTCGGTCTCATGTTGTGAGCCACTCGGTTGAGGACTGATTTTACGCTTTGCCATAAATCCTCCTTAATGGTCGAACCAGATTGGACAATAATTATATAAATAAGTCAAATTTATAGATTTAGTTGAATTTTATGCTAAAAAACTTCACATCACCGTCATTTATTTGAAATTTAATCAAAAACATGCTGGTTAAATAGTGACTAAATACAAATATTTGTCCATAAAGCACTAATATATGTTGACTCTTCGTGGAATTAACCTAGACTCAAACACGGCTAGAAAGAAAGTTCTTTGTTTTCACATTTCGTTGGATTACTTGTAACCCGTCGTCCTGTGGTACGCAATAGCAATTTATTTTTCCACGCTATAAGCGCCGTTGAGGCGAAAGATTACATTATTTAGATATTTAGGAAATAGACATGTCTAACACAGCTACTGGCACAGTTAAGTGGTTCAACGAAACTAAAGGCTTCGGTTTCATTCAACAAGAAAACGGTCCTGACGTATTTGCTCACTTCTCTGCAATCACTGGTGACGGCTTCCGTACTCTAGTTGAAGGCCAGAAAGTAGAATTTGTTATCTCTCAAGGTCAAAAAGGCCCTCAAGCAGAGCAAATCAAAGTACTTTAATTCTTAAAGAATTTGATACGATAGCCAGCTTTTAAAGCTGGCTATTTTTTTGCCTAAAACTTATTTTGCCAACAAAACGATATAAATCTATGGCTCTTAAACCAACCATTTACAAATTTCGTATCGCCATTTCCGATATGAATAATGACTATTACGATTCTAAAAATCTAACTATCGCCCTTCACCCTTCTGAAAAGCCGCAACGAATGTTGGCTCGCATTCTAGCTTACTGTTTAAATGCTCAAAGCAATCTAGAGTTTACAAAAGGACTCTCTACGATTGAAGAGCCTGATTTATGGCATGTTGGCGATGATCAAAGCATTACTCACTGGATTGAAATTGGCGAACCAGAACCAGACAGAATTAAGAAAGCTTCTCGCCTCGCAAAGCATGTAAAAGTTTACACTTATAACACCAAAGCGGCTGTCTGGTGGGACAAAATGTCAGGAAAGTTCTCAATGCTTCCCGTCAACGTAGAGAGCTTTGACTATGACGCTATCGACTTGATTTGTCAGCACCTTGACCGAGGTACTAGCCTTTCTGTTATGATTACTGGCAGCTCAATTTTTGTTGATATCAATGATCAACATATCGAAGTAACGGTGAAGGAACTAAAAAACCATGACGTCTCTTAGTGAACTGAGTCAAGAGATGGGATTTGAAGAAATCCCCTTTGTTAAAGAACATAAAGCAGCAAAGCGACGTTGGTTAAAAGAACAGTCACAACTATTTACAAAAGTTTGTGAGAACAAACCCACAACAGCACCTACTCTTCACCTGCTTGGCCTTTTGACCAAATCACATATTGAAGCAAGTGCTAACTACGAGCAACATGCTCACTCTACCCAGCGTATGCAGCAAGTTCTGACTGACTCCTTGGGTAATGAGCACGCGGATAAGTTTACTAACCAATCTGCTGAAGACCTAATCTTAGTCACCCACCTTTGGTTATACACGCAAGGCTATTTAAATATGGATTTCAGCTTAGCGCACGATCATGCCGAGCAGACTCAAAATACATTGCAGCATGAGCTTGTCATAAAACGCATGGACGTTGATGCATTCAGAACCGAACTCATGCAAAGTTTTTATCAAGGTAAAGAAGCCCGTCCGGCTTCAGCAAGTGGCTTTTGGGGTTGGTTTAAACGTCTATTTTCCGCATAAAATACATGGTTTTATCCATTTCAAACAACTGATAGACTTCACGTTCAGTGCAACAAGCATCATGATTGCATTCTTAAAGGACAATTACCCAATGAACATCAAGGGATCATTATGAAGTTTATCCGTTGGATTTTAGGCAAGGTTATCTTATTGCTGAACGCGGTGTTCTCACCTCGTGGTATTAAGCGCACCGCAGAAGAACAGCAACGTATTGATGAAAAAGCGAAACAATACGCACTTTACCAATTTGAAGCCTGCCCTTTTTGCGTAAAGGTCCGCCGTGCAATGAAGCGTCAATCGGTGAACATTGAGCTACGTGATGCAAAAAATAACCCGACTCATCGAGCTGAACTAGAGCAAGGTGGTGGGCGAGTTAAAGTCCCTTGTCTTCGTATCGAAAAAGATGGCGAGACACAGTGGTTATACGAGTCATCTGACATCGTCGCTTACGTTGAAAAAGAATTTGCCTAAGTTCCCCCTATGAACATTGGCGGATGTAAAAGAGGCACCTAACGGTGCCTCTTTTCTATTTTTTCTAGCTAAATGTTGCCGTGCGAGCTTTCCTTATTCAGTCTTCTTGCTCAACTCCGAACTTAAACTCCACTAAGCAAATAACGGGGATGCGAGAACAACACAACGAAGATTACCGCCTAACGTCTGCGTTATTCATCCACGATCAATGTTAGCTCTACGCGCCGATTGCAAGCTTTACCACTCGCTGTCGCATTGCTGCACTTCGGTACATACTCTCCGAAGCCTCTAGAAAACACTCGTTGACGTGGAATACTCGTCGCCAATAGTTGTTTTTCTACTTCACGAGCTCGCTTTTCAGATAGCGTGTCATTGAAGCTTTCAGCTCCCGTACTATCCGCATGACCATCAATCACGACATCAACATCAGTTCTTCCCGCCAGATAGTGACCAATGTTTCGAATCCAGTCTTGAGATTGAGCAGATAACCGTGCAGAACCCGTTTGAAAATGCACTTGCTCTTTCAAACGTATCATCAGGTGACCACCACTGAGCGTCTCGTGAGGAATGTTATGCCTGCTCAGGAACATTTCCAGAGAGGTCACGTTTTGCGACTTTTTTACTGACGCCCTCGCCGTTTGATATGAACGAGGGGAAGAAGCCACATTGGATGCGCTCGGGTATCCCCACTCTGGGTGTCTCAGCTCAGTGTTTGATTTAGGAGCTGTATCTAAAATGTTCCCACCAGGGACCATATCTTGATCGAGGCTGCTGCACCCGGCCAGAATGCCACAAACAATTAAAAACCAATGCTTCATACCATTACCAACGTAGAAAAACTCTTGTTCATTGTGTCGACAAAACACGCCGAATCTTTAGCGCTTTTGTCCACCGATTGGTTTGTCTATGCAGCGTTCATGCCACTGGAGTCAATGCAAAATCATCTCTCAAATAAAACGCAACACTAAAATACCCTACCCTTACAGTCCATACGTCAGGCAAAGTCTGTTACCAATGGTCTCACTTTATTGTTATTTAATGGTTTTAGTCACTATCGTTAACCGATAAACTAACGCAAATTTCTCATTTAGAGCACTACTATGTTAAAAACCATATCGAAAGGCTTTGCTGTTGTTGTTGCCGTAATGGCTTTGTCGGCATGCGATAGCGGCAAGAGTCAGCCTCAGCAAGGCAAACAATACGAAGTTTTGCCAGTATCCCTTGAAGAATATGATTTAGCTCCCCTGACTGAAGCATTCTCTTTAACTTGTGGCCACTGCCGCTCAATGGAAGAGTTTGTCCCTCAAATTGAATCATTGACCGATCAAAGCGTTGAAAAAATGCATGTAACGTTCAATGAAAGTGCACAAGTGAGCGCCATCATCTTCTATACTGCCGTAATGCAGCTTGAATCAACACCAGATAAAGCGTTTATGGCGGATCTTTTTACTGCTGTGCAAATGGGTGCCGATGCAACGGCTGAGGAACGCCAAATCGCCGTAGAGAAAGCCTTTGAGTCTCGCAACCTTATCAGCCCTTACCATTTAGATGAAGCACAGCAAAAAACGCTGTTTGAGTACATCACTAAGGCAGAAGCGATCACGACTCGCGGCCAAATTAACTCCGTTCCAGCCTTTATCGTAAACGGAAAATATCAAGTGATTACTGGTGGTCATGACAGCGTTGAAGCCATGGCAGAAACCATCAACTTTTTGCTAAAACAACCTAAATAGACAAGGAGATTACGTGTCTAAATTTTTGTTTCCTCTTATTATTTTTATTTTGGCGGGCTTTTTCATTTACCGTACTTGGACAAACCATAAAGTAGCAGATGAAAACTTTGCCAAAGGCCAAGCATTCTTACTAGAAAATGCGAAAAAAGAAGGCGTCATCACAACAGAAAGTGGCCTTCAATACATGGTTCTTGAAAAAGGCGAAGGTGAGGTTCACCCAACGGCAACAAGTAAAGTAAAAGTACACTACCACGGCACCTTGATTGATGGCACGGTATTCGATAGCTCTGTTAATCGTGGTGAGCCTATTTCATTTGGTCTTAACCAAGTCATTAAAGGCTGGCAAGAAGGTCTACAATACATGGTAGAAGGTGAGAAAATCCGCCTTTTCGTACCAAGCACGCTTGGCTATGGTAAGAGTGGCTCTGGCCCAATTCCACCAGCAAGTGTTTTGATCTTTGATGTTGAACTACTAGAAATTCAATAAATCTAGAAAGCTTTGTCTTAAAGCCAAAGTATCAAAACCAAAAACGCCGCGAACCACGCGGCGTTTTCTGTTTTAAGAAAGGTTAAAAACCAATATAGTGATCCGAAAGCAATGCAATGAACAACGCCAAAAGATGATAGATAGAGAATTTAAACGTCTCCATCGCGGTATTTGGCTCTGGTGCATATTTTAGCTTCCATGCATGGTACATAAAGCCAACATTGAGTAGTAGCGAGGCAAAAAGATACACCACGCCGACCATACCAACCAAAACCGGTAGGACACAAACCAAAGTCAATAGCACCGTATACAACAGAATAGAAGTTTTGGTGTACTCAATGCCGTGTGTCACTGGCAGCATGGGAATATCTACCTTGCGGTAATCCTCGACACGATGAATAGCCAGAGCCCAAAAATGTGGTGGCGTCCAGATAAAAATGATCATCACGAGCAGCCAAGCATTCGCATGTAATTGCCCTGTTACAGCAGTCCAACCGAGAAGAGGCGGCATCGCACCGGCAATCCCTGCAATGACGATATTTTGGGGCGTAGCACGTTTGAGGTACATTGTGTATACCATCGCATAGCCGAGCAAACTCATCAAAGTCAACCATGCCGTCAGCGGGTTGACCATCGCATATAGAAGTACAAACCCTAAGACACCTAAAACTGTAGCGAAGGCTATCACCGATGATGGTTTAGTCTCACCCGATGGCAATGGTCGTTTGTGTGTGCGTGCCATTCTCGCATCAATTCGGCGGTCAATTAGATGATTAAACGCTGCCGCAGACCCTGCCATCAGACCAATCCCCGTTAGGCCAACTACCGCCTGCAACCAGGGGAAATCATCAACCGGGGCTAAGCTCATCCCTACTACTGCCGTCACCAACATTAACGCCACCACTTTAGGTTTCGTTAACTTCAAATAAACGGAACTTAGTCGCTTTCGCCCATTTAACGACAGCGCGATTTCTTTACTCATAGCGAACTCCTTTCGCGGTGTAATTCCAAGCCGTTTTACCCTGCCACAAGTAAAACTGACTAACACAAACGAGACTCAACATAACAGCGGCACCAAGGTTGTGCGCCACCGCGACATAGATAGGAAGTTGAAATACTACGTTGCTTACACCCAGCATAATTTGGCACACCAGAGTGAATAACAACCACCCTCCGATTCTCTGTGAATGATGAGAATCTTGCCTCATAAGCCCAATACTATAAGCCAATACCACGGTGGCGGTAACAATAGCACCTATACGATGAGTGACGTGTATAGTCATTCTTGCCGGATACTCCAAGACACCAAATTCATAATTCTCGAATCCAGTTTGCCAGAAAGAAAACGCTTCTTTCCATGAGAGATGGCTCATCCAGTCTCCCTCACAAATCGGCAGTGTGGTACACATCAGCGCAGCATAATTTGACGAAGTCCATCCTCCAAGGAGCACTTGCACCAAAACAACCAGAAAAACCAACAATGAAAAGCCTCTCAGAGAGCTAGAAGATGGAGAGAAATAGAGATTGTTTTGCGCTTTTAATTGGCAGTAAAAAATCGCCTGTAACGCCAATAAAACAAAACCACCGAGCAAGTGAAGCATCACGATGACGGGCATTAATTTAAGAGTAACTGTCCACATTCCCAAAAGTGCCTGCCCAATCACCAATACGCTGAGCAACATCGGAATGGTTGAATTTACACGCTCAGACCTTACTGATATCGCTGCCATCGCAAAAATGACTAAACCTAACGTTCCTGCAAAATAGCGATGAATCATCTCAAGCCATGCTTTCTCATGCTCTACTGCCCGCTCGGGGAAGTTCAGGTTAGCACGTATGACGTCTTCTTCTTGATGTGGCACAGAAAAGTGCCCATAACAACCAGGCCAATCCGGGCAACCTAACCCTGCATCTGAAAGGCGAGTATATGCCCCTAACATGATCACCACGAGAGTTAGCAGCACACTGAATCTAACCAACTGAATTAATTTCATATGCACTTCCTCTAACCGACTCGTGACAGTTTTAAGAGCTTGCGTAAGTCCGCCAACATACCTTTATTCAATAGGACTAAGTCCTCATTTGGTTTCGGCGAGTAAGACATCACCAGTTGCCCAAGAGGATCAACGATCAACATTTGCCCAGGTTTCACTTTTGCGGTAACCAATTCATTCATTTGCATCGCTAACATCGATACTTCTATGGGATCTGAATGCTCAGTCTGCCAAACGACTGGCACTACTCGCTCTTGATACTTACCTAAAGCAACATGGCTTTGCTGAAGCAGGTAAAGCTGCTGTTTACACTCTTCAGTGCATTCGTTAGGCAATACATAAGCGAGTTGCCAACCATGGTCTTTGAGAGGTGACTCTTGACCAAGTTGCTCTAACGTCGTGTATGGTTCGACTAACTCGCCTCTATTGGTCACTCCGCTTTGATACCACCCTTGTGTGAGAATGACTTTTGCAATGACAGCGGGAAGCGCGAACGTACAAACCAGCGCAATCAACATTAGTCGTCCTTTGGTTACTTTAGATGTCATGCTTCACCTCCATGTGACGCAACTTTTTTTGCCAACGAACAAAAACAATTAAAGTCAGTAATAAGAAAACACCTGCCATCGAAAACCATTGAATCGAATAGCCAAAATGTTTGGCACTATTGAGTGGCAATGGATTCCAAGGAAAGTCATAGGGCCAACGAGTTAAATTGTCTGGCTGCAAGACTGCGGGCATAAGTTCAATATTCAGTAGCTGATTCAATTGCGCGATGTTTAGGTTTTGCACGCGAATAACATCACCAACTTCCGGCATTAACTCTGAACTCAGTGGATTAGTAGATTTTCGGTACAGGCGTCCTGTGATGAAAGTCGGATTATCGAGTTTGGTGACCGTTGGTAACATTGAGCGATCTGCTCTTCCCTCGACAAAACCAAGCTCCAATAACGCATAGGTACTAGGCTCATCGCTCGTCAATACAATCTGAAATGCTAAATATCCCACACTGCCTTGATGCGTTTGGTTGTCTAACAGAATTACGGGAAACGCCTGAGGAACAACATTAACTTCCACTTTTTTCCCGAGGATACTTTCCTCTCGCCAGTCGTTGTCTTCAAGAACGACGCTTAGTGCTTGGTACGCACTATCCGCACGCGCGAGAATGGCTTGTTCCAACGCTTGTTTTTCTTGCGCTCTCTCAAACTGCCAAAAACCCAGTTTGACCAAAAGAGAAAACACAACCACAGTTAAACCAACTGCAACCCAAAACCGTTTCGATAGCCATAATTGTCTTGATAACAACAATGATGAAACCGGAGGTGCCATGTCCACCGTATTTCTATTCAAACTGACGCTTGTCCTTTTGCTGCTTTTCATTATCTTCAACCTCGCAAAAGCGCTTATCGAAATGGTTCGTGAAGACCCAGATAATCCTGAAAAAAGAGACAAACCCATGAGTCATTACTTAGGCCGTCGAGTCATGTTCTCCGCTTTGGTGGTCGTCCTTTTGCTTATTGCGCTCAGCTCGGGTTGGCTAGCACCAAACCCTCGCCCTTATTAGTCGAACCAAGAGTTCACACTGAGCCTAAAATACGTAAACAAACACAAACAGACATAACCAAACCACATCCACGAAATGCCAATACCAGCTGCCCGCTTGAAAGGCAAAATGGTTCTTTGGCGAAAAGTGATCTTTAGCGATTCTGAACAGCAGCACGATTAAGAAGATAGTCCCAAGACAAACGTGTAAACCGTGGAATCCCGTCAACATGAAGAACGTGTTACCGTAAATACCGGACTGCAACGTGAGCCCTATGTCTTGATAAGCATGAACATACTCAACCGCTTGGTAATATAGGAAAAAGCCAGCAAGTACGATGGTTATCTCTAACCAAACAATCAGTGCCGTTCTTTTGTCTTGTTCAAGGCTTATATGCGCCATATGTAGCGTAATAGACGACAATAGCAGCAAGATAGTGTTGGTAAGGGGTATGCCCTGCCACGGCATAGCTTGTGTTGTTTCTCCCCCCGGTGTCAGTGTGAGTGGCCACATCGCTTCGAAGGTTGGCCACAGGACTTCGTTAGTCATGAAGTTATTATCTGCCCCACCTAACCAAGGCACAGAAATCATTCTGGCGTAAAATAAGGCACCAAAAAAGGCACCAAAAAACATCACTTCAGAAAAGATAAACCAGCTCATTCCTTGGCGAAAAGAACGAGTAATTTGCGAGCTGTATTTTCCACTCAGTGATTCAGTAATCACATTACTAAACCAACCAGCCAACATGTAAAGCAAGAACAAGAAACCCACCGCTAGCACAATGCCACCAATGGTTCCCACTGCACCGCCACTTTGTGTCCCTTGGACGGTCATGCCTGCGCCAACAGCAACCAAAAACAGAGCAAATGCACCGATGATCGGCCAGCTACTTTGAGCGGGAACATAATATGTTCCTGGCTTGTTACTCATAATTTCTCTCCTTACTGACCAACCTTGGTCTGTATCTCTCTCCCTGAGTGGCTAAGAGCCTGTAGGAGGGGGAAGTTTATAGAGTGTGTAAGACAGCGTTAACGTGTGTATAGACTCAGGCAAGTCCGGTTCGATATAAAAAATCAACGGCATTTGAGCTTGCTGTTTACCATCCAGAGGCTGCTGGTTAAAACAAAAACACTCAATCTTATTGAAGTAAGCAGCTCCAGTCCCGGGAGAAACAGAAGGAACGGCTTGCCCCACCAACTTCTGCCCGCTTTCATTAAATGCAAGGTATTCAGTTTGCACAACTTCACCTGGGTGAACATCCATCGAAATCACTTTGGGTCTAAACTCCCAAGGCATATCTGGGCTTACATGCGCCATAAACTCCACGCGAATAGTTCGGCTCATGTCCGGCTGCATACCTGTCGGTTGAATAGCGGCCACTTCACTTGTCTTTCCATTGATTCCCAATGCGTCGCACATCACGTCATAAAGTGGGACCAGTGCATAGCCGAAGCCAAACATTAACAGGGTCGCCAAAAGTAACTTCACTGTGAGCTTCTTGTTTGATGGATTCGGTTTCATGTCACTCACCCCACTCTTTGCTAGTCAATCTCAGGCGGTGTAGTAAACGTATGATGTGGCGCAGGGCTTGGCACTGTCCACTCTAAGCCCTCCGCACGTTCCCACGGTTTTGCAGAAGCCTTTTCCCCGCCACGAATACACTTGATCACCAACCATAAGAAGATCAGTTGTGACAACCCAAATGCAAACCCACCAATTGATACTATTTGATTAACATCAGCAAACTGAATGGCGTAATCCGGTATGCGTCTTGGCATGCCCGCTAAGCCTAGGAAGTGCATTGGGAAAAACAGGACATTGACGGAAATAATTGAGCACCAGAAATGCCATAAACTCAGCTTGTGGTCGTACATATTACCCGTCCACTTAGGTAGCCAGTAGTATGCCGCTGCCATGATCGAGAATACCGCACCAGATACCAACACATAATGGAAATGGGCAACTACGAAGTAAGTGTCATGATATTGGAAGTCCGCCGGCACAATCGCCAACATCAGTCCCGAGAAGCCACCAATGGTAAACAGCACAATAAAGGCAATGGCAAACAACATTGGCGTTTCAAATGTCAGAGCTCCACGCCACATGGTGGCAACCCAGTTAAAGACTTTAACCCCCGTTGGTACCGCAATCAGCATAGTGCAATACATGAAGAAGAGCTCAGCAAAAACTGGCATCCCCGTGGTAAACATGTGGTGCGCCCACACAAGGAAAGATAACAATGCAATGCTGCACGTCGCGTAAACCATCGAATGATAACCAAACAGCTTCTTACCACTGAAAGCAGGCAGAATGGCGGAGATGATTCCAAACGACGGTAAAATCATGATGTACACTTCTGGGTGACCAAAGAACCAAAAGATGTGTTGGAACATTACCGGGTCACCACCACCAGCTGCGTCAAAGAAGCTAGTCCCGAAATATTTGTCAGTAAGAACCATGGTCACCGCACCCGCTAGTACCGGCATAACCGCGATCAACAAGAAAGCGGTGATTAGCCAAGTCCAAACAAACATTGGTAACTTGAACCAAGTCATTCCCGGAGCTCGCATATTTACGATCGTCACGATAACGTTGATCGCGCCCATAATGGAGCTGATACCCATGATATGCACAGAGAATACAAACAGCGCAGTGCTATCTGGTCCATAAGTCGTGGACAGCGGAGCATAAAACGTCCAACCAAAATCAGGACCGCCGCCAGGTAAAAACAACGAGCTCAACAAAATAAGAAATGCAAAAGGTAAGATCCAAAAGCTCAAGTTGTTCATGCGCGGCAGCGCCATATCAGGAGCGCCGATCATCATCGGGATCATCCAGTTAGCAAGACCCGTAAATGCTGGCATCACCGCACCAAATACCATCACTAAACCGTGTACCGTGGTCATTTGATTAAAAAACTGCGGATCGACTAGCTGTAGCCCTGGCTGGAACAGTTCGGCACGAATGATCATAGCCATCGCACCACCTGTTAGAAACATCGCAAAGCTAAACCAAAGGTAGAGGGTGCCTATGTCTTTATGACTTGTAGAATACAACCAACGAGTGATGCCCTGGGGGGCATGATGCTCGTGACCATCATCAATCGCAATGGTACTGTTCGCACTGGCTTCTGCTGGCGCAGACTTCACTGCCTTATCTATTGGCTTACTCATATTTCCTCCTTAGCACTGTCTTGTGCCTTAAAGGCATTCACATCGGATGCTTGCACTGTATCGCCAGTATCGTTGCCCCATGCATTTCGTTGATATGTGATAACCGCGCCAATTTCTTTGTCACTTAACTGATTAGAAAAAGCCTGCATTGCGGTGCCTGGGCGACCGTTGACAATAATATCTATGTGCTCTGTAACGTCTCCGGTTGCAATAGGACTGCCTTTAATCGCGGGAAATGCACCCGGAATCCCCTCACCATTTGCCTGATGACACACAGCGCAACGCGCCGTGTATATCGATTCGCCTTGCGACATCAATTCGTCCATAGATAAGTCTTGAGAGAGCGCTTCTTGTGCCGCCGCTTTTTGAAGCGCGAGTTCTTCCTTCTTACTCGCTAGCCATTCATCGAACTTTTCTTCTTCCATCGCATGCACCACCACTGGCATAAATCCGTGTGCACGACCACATAGCTCCGCACACTGACCGCGATATACGCCTGGCTCATCAATTCTTGTCCATGCTTCATTAATAAAACCTGGAATGGTGTCTTTCTTGACGGCAAAGTCCGGTACCCACCAAGAGTGAATGACATCATCAGAAGTCATCAAAAAACGCACTTTGCGATTCACAGGCAACACCAAAGGGTTATCTACTTCCAGTAAGTAATGTGCGCCTTTAGCTTCGATTCCATCAATTTGTTTTTGGCTGGTGGCAAGCAAACTAAAAAACTCAACATCTTCGCCAAAATAGCTGTAATGCCATTTCCATTGTGAGCCTGTGATCTTGACCGTGATATCCGATTGGCTTGTGTCTTCCATTGCTACTAGAGTTTTTGTTGCGGGAATCGCCATAGCGACAAGAATGATGATGGGTATGACCGTCCAAATAATTTCCACTTTTGTACTTTCATGGAAATGTGCGGCAACTGCTCCTTTTGACTTGCGATGACGGAAGATGGAATAGAACATCACACCAAAAACAATCAAAGCAATTACACAGCAGATATAGAAAATCAGCATATGTAATTCATACACTTGCCCACTTATCTCTGTGACCCCTTTTGTCATGTTGTAGTCATTTTCCTTTGACCAACCAAAAGAGGAAAATGTGATTAAAATCACATTCAGTGATAAGGCTAGAGTAGTCGTTAATCTTTTCAAAAGATCTCTCCTCTGCTCAGCCGCTACGCCTACGCGAGCTTCCTTGCGTCCCGATGCAAATATCGAACAACTTTACGAAAAATCACAAAAACTACGATTTCGACACGGTTTGTTATATTTATGTTAAAAGGCTAGTTATAGTTCCAAGGTTCTTCAAGAAATTAAATATGATTAAATTTTGTTCGGATAAGAAAAATTAATTCGGTTTATCGATTGCCCTCTTTGAAATGTAATTGAGAACCATTTACATTGATTTAAAAGAAAACATTGAGATACTTACCAAACGAAGTGTCCAAGAAAGTAGGCTCCCCCTACTAAGGAATGATTGATATGACAGCACTAATTACGCAATGGCTAAAACGAGACCCTGATCCTAAGACTCGTGAAGAGCTACAACACCTCGTCGATACGAACAATGAACAAGAGCTTACTGATCGCTTTGGCTCACGCCTTGCCTTTGGTACTGCAGGCTTACGTGGCAAAGTGGGCGCAGGTCCAAACCGAATGAACCGCTTGGTGATTCAAGAGACCGCCACTGGTTTAGGGAACTATTTGCTTGAGCAAGTCAAGGATGCCGCGAGTCGTGGTGTCGTTATTGGCTACGACGGTCGTCCCGATTCAAAACAATTCGCGCATGATACCGCATCCGTACTGACGGCCCTTGGTATCAAGGTTTACCTAACGTATGACGTTGCAGCAACCCCAATTGTCGCGTTTGGTGTCCGTACATTGAATGCGGCGGCCGCTGTTGTTGTTACTGCCAGTCACAATCCACCAGAATACAATGGCTTTAAAGTATATTGGGAGAATGGCGCACAGATTATTCCTCCACACGACTCTGGAATCGCAGCGAAAATTGATGACGCAACAACGAAGCCATTACCTTTAATGTCTCTCGATGATGCAAAACAGCACGGTTTGTTAGTTTGGTTGGAAGACGACTACTACCAAACTTACCGTAAGACAATGAACGAAAACGCGCTGCTTACTCCTGACAACAATACCGATATATCTATTGCTTACACCGCAATGCATGGCGTTGGCGCGAATATGGCGGAAACGCTACTTGCCGACGCAGGCTTCCAAAAAGTGGCAAGTGTTAAGGAACAGCGCGAACCTGATGGAAGCTTCCCAACCGTCAACTTCCCAAACCCTGAAGAAGCCGGTGCAATGGATATGGTGATGGCGTTAGGTAAGTCCGTAGATGCCGATATCGCTTGCGCTAACGATCCAGATGCGGACCGTTTTGCCGTGGCAGTTAAACGCCCAGATGGCGAGTATCAAATGCTAACGGGTGATCAGGTGGGCTCACTGTTTGGCGATTACTTGTTGGAACAGCAACCTAACGCTTTGGTTGGCAACACCATCGTATCTTCAAGAATGCTGAGTAGCATCGCTAAGGCGCATGGCGCACAATACTATCAAACATTAACTGGCTTTAAATGGCTTACTAACGTTGCCATGGAACAAGAGACAGAAACCAACCCATTCTTGTTTGCTTATGAGGAAGCGCTCGGTTATACCGTGGGTAACAAGGTGTGGGATAAAGATGGTTTATCTGCAATCGTCGCGTTTTCACAGCTAACAGGCAAGCATAAAGCGCAAGGCAAAACACTGTGGGATAAACTGGAAGAGCTGTACCGCGAGCACGGTTTCTACTTCAACGCACAACGCAGCATCGCTCTCGACCCGAACTCTCCACCAATCGGCGACAAACTCCGAGCAAATCCACCAACAGAGATTGCTGGTAAAAAAGTTGCAGTAACCGAAGATCTTAAAACATCGGTTCGCATGTTTGACGACGGCTCTGAAGAATCCATTGACTTACCAGCAAGTGACGTATTGATTTATCACCTAGAAGATCAATCTCGCGTGATTGTTCGTCCTTCTGGTACTGAGCCAAAACTAAAATGTTACTACGAAGTCATCAACCTCTTCCCTGCGGATATGAGCTATGAACAAGCACAGCAAGCAGCAGAAGCGAAGATGAACGAACTTATCGACGCGCACCAGCAAAGTTTGTAAGTCAAAGAGAAACATAGATATTTGATACAACAAGAGGCGCAAATTCGCGCCTCTTTTTTGATTTTAACTAGAACAAGTCAAGCTAACCCGTGCTTTCCCTAGCCTGCAATTTCCTTTTGTAGAAAGTACTTGTGGATGCCCTCTACAGGATAGCCTGAGTACTGCCCCACTTTCTCAAAACCTAATTTGAGATAGAACTCAAGAGCTTGAAAGCTGTAGGTATCCAAATAAACATGGGTAACCCCGTGAGGCTTTACTCTTTGTTCTAGCATCGACATTAATTGGCTACCGAGACCAGAGGTTCGACTTTCAGCGTCTACCCACAAAAACTCAACAAATACCGTATTTTTAAACATTTCGCCAGTCAAGCCACCCATGATCTTGCCATTCTCATCTTTTGCGAAACAGCCTACAGCATGCACTTCCCCTTCAGGTAAATGCAGTCGGTTATAAGATCGAATACCTTCACGAACAAAATCAAGGTCTGTTTGATCTGGATTTAAACAAAATTCAAGCTTCATATACCCTCTCCCTAGGAAACACCAATATCCTAAAACAAAAAGCCAGCAATTGCTGGCTTTCTGATGGAATATGATAACTTTACAAGGCGAAACTACTCAGCATCCACAACGCCAGAATAACAAACACTAACCCCATTAGTTTATGTTGATACGTGCGGAACTTTTCGTTCTCGAGCAGCCCTTTGCCCAATGTGCCTGCTAACCCAACAAGTAATAAATTGAATGACAAGCCAAGAACGTTCAACAACAACCCTAGCGCTAGCATCTGCTCACCAGAAGATGCCGTGATATTGCTTGAGACAAACTGCGGCAAAAACATCACAAAAAAGACCAAGGCTTTAGGGTTGAGCAAATTACTCATCAAAGCACGTTGATAATAAGTTGATGCCATTTTGTTTTGACCATCAAGCTCTGGAGCCGAAGATGCCTCAGCTCGTAAGCAGTCCCAACCCATTTTTAACAAGTAAGCGCCACCTAGTAGATGAAGGACTTTAAGGGCTATTGGGCTCATGGCAATCAGGGTAGATACTCCCATCGCAGCAAGCAAAGTAAGAATAACACCAGACGTCGCATTGCCTAAGCTAGCAAAAAGACCGACCTTCTTACCGTAACTCATACTAGAGCTCGCTATCAGTAACATATCGGGCCCTGGTAACAGCAACAACGCCACTACTGCGGTGAGATAAACAGGAAGTACAGATAAATCAATCATGATGAAACCGCTTTTCTACAACAAGGCGGCGAATGTTATACCAACAAAATGACATCATCCAGCCCAAAATAGCCAAGATAATTCAAAAAATAAAAATCATAGTTTGCCCATATGAAAAATAGCAATCAATTCGCCTGTTTATCAAAATCGAATAGCAATTTTGTACAAAAATAAGCACGATGGATCCGTTACACTTCTAAAATGATTTTCTTGAGCAGACCGGATAAAGATGAAAGAAAAGAATAAGGAAATCGCTACCTTCAAGATAGCTCAAGAGCTCGGAGGTTTAGAGCTTCTCGATGCAAAGTATGAGAAGCAGAATTTTTCACGCCATAGCCACGAAGGTTACACTATTGGTGTCATCGAAAAAGGGGCACAACAATTTTTTAGGACGGGCGGGAATCATATCGCGCCACAGGACAGCATCATCCTTGTTAATGCAGATGAAGTACACAACGGGCATTCAGCCTCGGAAGGCGGCTGGGAATACAAAGCAATGTACCCCGTACCTCAGCAGTTTCAAACTTTAGGACAAGAGCTTGGCTCACCAAATGTAGCTCTGCCCTATTTCCCTCAACCTGTGGTTTACGATCCTGAGCTGGCTAGTCAGTTACGACTGGTATTTGAAACACTAGAAAAATCAGACAACCGTTTATTGAGAGAAACTTTGGTTTACGGCACGTTGATCAAGCTAGCCAGTAAACACAGCACTCATCGGGCACCACTGAAAGAGTCAACCAGAGCTCAGCGACAAGTGCAGCTAGTCAGAGAATTTTTGGAAGACTTTCCACAAACGGACGTCTCACTAGAAGAACTCGCGAAACTGTCTGGATTAAGCCCTTTTCATCTGCTGAGAGAGTTTCAAAAGCAATTTGGCTTTCCGCCTCATGCCTATCAAATTCAGCAACGTTTACGTATGGCGAAGAAGCTATTAAAAATGGGACAAAAAATTTCAGACGTGGCACAAGAATGTGGCTTCCATGATCAGAGCCATCTGCATCGACACTTTAAAAAAGCCATGGGCGTCACTCCCGGCCAATACGTCCGTCACAGCTAAAGCAGCAATATTGTACAAGGCGTTATGCGACTACCGAGCTATCTTGGTAATCTGATTTAGGAATAAATAAGAAGAAACTATGGACCACACTTTGCCGTTACAAAAAGAATCAAAAGCCACGCTATTTTGGCAAGGTACACTTGCGATGATGCCTCTGAGTATCGCAGTGCTCCCTTGGGGCTTACTCGCAGGCTCATTCGCAATTGATACTGGGCTTCACCCTTTGGAAGGACAAGCACTATCCGCCATTTTGTTCGCAGGTTCTGCACAGCTCGTCGCGATGGGAATGATTAAAACGGGAGCAGGTCTAGTGACCATGTTACTGACAACGTTTTTTATCACCTCTCGACACTTCCTCTACAGTGTATCGATGCGCAGTAAAATTGCACCGCTCCCTCTAAAATGGCGATTATCACTCGGCTTCTTACTTACTGACGAGCTGTTTGCGATTGTAGGCCACCATTCCGATAAACAATTTAATCGCTGGTATGCACTTGGGGCTGGTCTGAGTTTTTACCTGTTTTGGAATGTCGCGACATTGACGGGCATTATTGCGGGAAGTCTAATCCCTGAACTGAACGAAATGGGTTTGGAATTTGCTGTGGCCGCAACTTTTATCGCAATTGTAGTTCCGACTATTAAAAATGCAGCGGTGCTCGCGAGTGTTCTTGTGGCTTTGGTGAGCTCGGTTGCCCTAACCTATTATCAAATTGAGGGAAGTTTGATGATTTCGAGCATTTTAGCCATGCTTACTGGTTACTTTGTGGAACAAGTAAAGGAGAAACGCTAATGATCATGTTGGCTATTTTACTGATGACGGTACTTGTTTTCACCAGCCGCTACTTGTTTTTAGAACCCAAGCTACCATTGCGATTAGGGACGCGCACTCAAAAAGTACTCAATTACGCTAGCCCAGCAGTACTGACTGCGATCTGGGCACCTATCGTTTTCATTCCAGATGGGGAGCTCAGCGTCAATGTGCAAAACCCATTTTTACTGGCTGCCATACTGGCTGCTTTAATCGCGTATTTTACTAAAAATGTTCTTTTAACGACGGTTATCAGTATGGTGGTATTTCTCGTTCTACGAATTTGGCTTTAATCCGCCAACCACTCAATCTCCAACAAGGTGACATCGCCACACTTTAATCGACCAAGGAAGATGTCACCTTCATGTACCTCACCAACGCCCTTTGGTGTACCGGTCATCACTACATCGCCATCTTGAAGTGTTGTGTAACTGGTTAATTCATCCAGGATAGTTAGCGGCGGATAGAGCATTTGGTTAACGTGACCTTTTTGTACACGAACACAGTTGATTAAGAGCTCAAGGTTAAGATCATTGATATCAATGTTATCCAAAGAGACAAACCGACTAAACACAGCAGAGCCATCAAATGCCTTAGCTCGCTCCCACGGCAACCCCTGATTTTTAAGCGAGGATTGCAAACCACGCTTGGTCAGATCCAATCCCAAACCAACCGCTGAATAACGTCCATCCTTGATCAAAAAGCAGATTTCAGCCTCATAATGAAGGGGCTCTTGATGGAATGAACGCAGAGTTGTTGATACGGAAGTTGCGGGTTTATTAAATACCACCATTTGCTCAGGCATTGCATTATTAAGCTCATGAATATGTTCAACGTAATTTCGTCCAACACAAAGCACTTTACCCACTTCTACTTTCTTTTCTTCAACTTGAATAACACTCATCATTCTTCCCTGCAAAACAAAAATCCCATCATAATCTAACCTATTGACTTAACGACACTAAATAGCAACCTCTAGTGTAAAAAATAAGACATTCACCCCGTTTTGAGTTTTGTATCATCTAATTGAAACAGCAAAGTATTTGTAAAACAAATAGACAAAAAAGCCAGCACGAGGCTGGCTTTAGATCAATGAGCTGAATAATAGTTCTCGCTAAATCCTATTATAGGTAGTAACGAGCACCTAACGCCCATTTGTCATCAGTTTCACGACCATTGTCGTCATTTAGGTCAAACTGGTAACCCGCGTAACCAACAAATTTAGGCGTGAAGTTGTATTCTGCTTGTAGTGCCATTTCTTCACGAGCAGTTTCTGTTTTAGAGCTCTTAAACTCTTTACCTTCCACCATCTCATAGTTAACACTCAAGTTTAGGCTGTTTGCTAGAGCGTATGCGATGATCGCTTCGTACGCATCACTTTCTTCTAAACGGTCGCCTTTTGCACTGAAGTTCATGTTTTCGTTTGAACCATAAACCGCAGCAAGGAATAGGCCTTGGCCGTACGCACCGTAAGATGCTGATACAACGTGTGATTCCGCCGTGTGCTTACCTGCATATGCAGGGTGCTGGAAATCACCGCCACTGTAAGAGTAACCGATTTTAGCGCCCATGATTGAGTAAGAAAGCGCAGCTTGCACACGGTCATCGTATTTGGCACCGCCAGTTATAACTCCAGCATCGTTGCGTGTGTAATCATCGTTTGCACCCTGCCAACCAAGACCAAAGTTGATCACCCCCGCTTCACCCAACTCGATGGCATTACGGTAAGAAAGCATTTTATCCGCACGGCCTGTGCCAAGGTTTCCATGATCGTCATAGATGAAGTCGTTGGCAAACGCGATTGGCATATCTGCAATACCTGCGACATCGTAGTAAGGTGACCATTGCGTACCACCTACTGCACGACCATAAACCTCATGCGTTACACCTAAGTAACCTAGACGAGTTTTAAACGACTCTTCACCACCGTCTAAGTAGTTTAGCGCCCATTCACCACGTGCGTCTGCGGTGAAGCCATTACCCAAATCCTGTGTCGCAGAGATATTGATACGAGGAGAGTTAGTACCCACATCCGTGTCACCTTGCTCTGATCCATTTAAATTAACAGAAACGTGGCCGCCCATCGAAAATGTTGTGCCATCGTTATTATATAGTTCCACTGCAACTGCTTGAGTACCGAAGGTTGCTGCCGCGATTGCCGCTGCTAATAATTTTTTATTCATTTCTAAATCCATTACTTATTAGTTGGTTAGTCAGTTTTAGACCCGGCTTTGGTTCACTTTCGTAAAAACGAAATGATGAACAAAGAGAGGAATACAAAGGCTATCCGAGGCATCGTTTCCACCAGATTAGTTTTACCTTTGTGTAACAACTGCCGATACTTTATTTGATTAGTTCCTGACAACCGAGTGAAAAGATCTCAGACAAAACCTAAAAAGCAATCGTTTACTTAGCCTTCAAAAAATCGAGAAATAAAAACCTTACAATAAGAAATGCTTTAGAGAGAGTTAGCTCACAAATAGCTGATGATTCGCTATTTTTAGGCCAAACTTCCCTGCCGAATTGAAATGTTTACTTACATTTAGGGTCAAGAAACAATTCAGGAACTTTTTGAAAAAAACACAGTCTTCAGCGGAGAGGAAAAAACCTCAAAAAAGATAAACCTTTCTTTTTATAAGTGGTATGAGAAGGGGCACTTATTCTCGCCAGCAATAAAAGTGCAATCAAATCATAACTTAACAGAAATCTATCTTTCATTTTCAGCCTTTACCTTAGCGTCATCAACACATCGGGCAAGAAAGCCCATCGATTACAACTAGGGTAATAAGAAAATGAAAAAGGCAGCACTAACTACTGCAATTCTTACAGCATTGGTATCAGCACCATCATTCGCAGCAACTGTATACAAAAACGACGGTACTGAATTAAAAGTTGGCGGCCGCGTTGAGTTTCGTGGTGACTTCATCGGTTCAGACGGTGCTGAAGTTGAAGGTTCTATGGAAGATAAAAGCCGTGCTCGTCTTAACCTAAAAGGTAAAACAGACATCGGCAACGGCCTTTCTGCTTTCGGTGTTTACGAAGCCGAACAAAAAACGGGCAAGAGTGAATTCAAAAACCGCTACATGTATGCAGGCGTCGACTCTGATATCGGTGCTTTCTCTGTAGGTCGTCAAGACATGGCTGCAGTCATCATCTCTGACATGACGGATATCACTGAATTCTCTGGTGTTCAGCAAGTTATTGATTCGTCTTCTGATAAGCAAGACAGCGTTTTCGCATACCGTGGTGCGTTTGATGCACTACAACTTCAAGCAACCTACCAAGCAAACTCTAGCGATAACGAAGATAAATACGGCATCTCTGGAATGTACTCACTACCAATGGGCCTCGACTTTGGTCTTGCATACTCTGGTGGCGATGTAGATAAAGATAACTCTGAAGATCAAATTCTAGGTGGTATCGCTTACTCGATGGACAACCTTTACCTAGCAGGTACTTATTCTCAAGGTTCCCTGACTGACTCTGAAGACTTTACGGCTTACGAGCTAGTCGCAAGCTACAAAGTAGCAAGCAAAGTGACACTTGCAGCTCTATACACAGCTCAAGAGAATGATCCAGACAACGGTTCAAAGTACGACACCGTTGAAGGTATCGAGCTTGTTGGTTACTACAAACTAAACAGCAACTTCCGTACTTACCTGTCTTACTACATCAACCAACTTGATGAAGCAAAAGATGCAACAACAGGTCTAGTAACAGAAGGCGAAGATACACTGCGCCTAGGCGTACGTTACGATTTCTAATTCACTCTTGTCCTAAGAGCGAGTCCACTTGGCCAGCACCTTTGCTGGCCATTTTTTATTTAACCCAACACAACTCGATAAGTTTTCACACTATCCAAGCATCGCTCAGCAATGAAAGACGAGCGTAACGACGCCTACTTCTGCCCTCTTTTAATGCGATTGATCACTAAGTTAGTGCATTTCATCTAATCGACAACATAGAAAAACCAAAAAACCATTTAAAATCAAATATATAAAAGTTGGCACGTGTTCTGCAATATTATTTATGCAAATGCATGGCAGCGTTTGTGCTTCTCGTTCTTTGTACCTGTTATAACAGGCACGTCCTTTGAATTGGTAATGTCGCCTCCCTCTGGGAGGCATTTTTTTATTGGCGCGAAAAACAATAGGACGTATGATCCCGCCACCTCTATCAAACTGGAATTTTTCAATTGAATCATCATCCTGTTCAAGGTGCGTCCTGGATGCTAACAGCTGGCTTGGCATTCGCCATAGTGAACAGCTTCGCCCAAATTGCTAGCATCAACTTTGGTGTCTCCTCCACCACATTTGCGTTATTCCAATATGCAATCGCCTTATTTGTTATTCTGCCCTACCTACGTACACTTGGGATTAGACGTTCTTTAAGAACCCAACACTTTGGCTGGCATGCATTCCGCATTTTTCTCTCTGTTATCGGGATTCAACTTTGGTTATGGGCTCTCGCTTACCCAGTTCCAATTTGGCAAGGTATTGCACTTCTCATGACCTCCCCGTTATTTGCCACAGTTGGTTCTGGCTTGTTACTCAAAGAGAAAGTAGGTACTGCACGCTGGCTCGCTACATTGACGGGGTTTGTTGGTGCCATGATCATTCTTGAGCCTTGGGCAGACTCATTTACATGGGCGACCCTGCTCCCTGTTGGCGCCGCATTTTTCTGGGCAGCGTATTCATTAATGGTTAAAAAAATGTCGGTAAACGATCCGCCTTCAACCATGGTCGTCTATTTATTACTGCTGATAACGCCATTTAATATCTTGTTAGCGATACCGACGTTTACTATGCCAGATACGTGGACGATATGGGGTGTGCTTTTAGCCGCAGGTGCACTTACAGCACTCGCTCAATGGGCTATCGTTAAAGCATATGCAGTAGCAGACGCCTCATTTGTGCAACCATTTGATCACGCCAAACTGCCTTTGAATGTTGTTGCTGGTTGGTTGGTGTTTGGTTGGGTGCCTCCTGGTCGTTTATGGTTAGGTGCTGCGATTATTATTGCATCTATTGCGTTTATTACGCATTGGGAAGCGAAAAAGACAAAGTTAGTTGAAAGAAAAATCTAATTTAAAAGTTCTATATTTTCAGGAAAGGAAATGAGGAACCCATATGAGTCAACCAATCAAAATTACACTGTATCGCTGGGCTGGTAGTTGGGGCCCATTCAAAGTCAATATTCCTTGTGGTGAATGTACATTAACCAAAGATATTTTAAAGGATACTTTTGAAAACGAACTAGCCGATGTGCCCGTTGAACTTGAAGTAAAAGATTGGTTATCGCACTGGTGGGAACCATTAAAAGCTGGTGCTTGGCATGCACCCATTCTTCTTGTCGAAGGGAAAGTTATCAGCCAAGGAGAAGCATTGAATCGGGGTGTGCTTGTACAGTCTGTTATTGCTGAGTGGGTAAAACGCGATGAGCTAAAAGGCAACATTGTTTATGGTAAAGCAACTTGCCCTTACTGTGTCAAAACCAAACAATTACTTGACGAGGCTGGCGTTCAGTATGAGTACCATGATGTAGTTAAAGACAGCGCCGCCTTATACCGCATGATTCCTGAAGTAAAAGCCATCATTGGCGAAAAAACACCGGTAACAGTGCCGCAAATCTGGTTAGATGGAAAATATATTGGAGGCGCTGACGATTTAGAAAAGTGGTTATCAGCAAAGGGGCTAGATAAAGTGCCTAACAATGTTGTGGAGATACCAAGCCAATCCGCGTAATTCTAGATTTAAATGTCATCAGTCTTTGAGTAGCGTTTTGCCAATGTTGTGCAATATGTTGGCTACTTACTAACAACAAAACAGAGAAAAGCAAAAAGCCCTGATTTTTCAATCAGGGCTTTTTAAATTATTTCGCCAGTTTTTTAATAACACGAGCAAAAACAGAAGCTTTTTTCTTCTTCGCTTTACCGTAAAGCGCTTTGTGCATCGCGTCTTTTGCAATCATCTGGCCAATATAAGCACCACCAAGTTCGTTACCCATGACCTTCTCCTGAATGTATTGACTTAACTATGTAGTAATTTTACACCACAATTAGATAAAAACAAGACTCCAGTCACATTTATTTTGTAATTAACTTTCAGTTTGGTTTTCGTGGATTTCTTGAAATGAGCGTCTATCGCTTAGGTTGTTGGTATGTTTTACCCGCTGCGACGTACGTATCTTTCTGTTTGATTTCAAAGAATGTTTCAAAGAACCACGCTGCAAACTTGATCAAGTGATCGCCTTCATTCATGACGTGCTCTACGTATTCTTGCTCTTCTCCGGACTCATCTTCTTGAGTGGTAATATGGTAAATACGTTTCTCACCATCAACTTCTGCAAGGCCAAACTGACCCGTTAGGGATTGCGCCGCTTGTGCAACTTCTTCTTCCTCACACGCCTTCAAGATTTCAAGTGCCTTTGGCATGCTTTCTTGCTGAGTAATTTCTTTTACCAGTGTTTCAAATTCGTTTTGTTGCATTCTTTCACCTAACGATTAGAGATCGGATAGCCATTGGGCAGAAATGTATTCCAAGCTTGAGAGAAGTATCAAGGTTCGCCCTCTTCCTTTCAAACCAAGTCATTCAGTATACACAACAGGCCAGACTTAATTTAGCTGCGCATTTTAGAAAGCCGACCTTCTGGTTGCAAGTATATTCAGATGGAAGTTTCTGCTTGAACCGTCCCTTCTGGCACTTTACGAAATTGGCTTAGTACAAGAACAAAGCAAGAAAGTAACGCAATAAACAAATAAAACACCCCAAGCTGCTGCTGATTCGTAACCCATGAGTCTACTAAGTACCCACCAAACAAACCTGCTAAACACATTTGAATAGAACCAGATAGCGCAGAAACCGCGCCTGCCTGTTGCTTATGTGGTGAAAGTAGCAAACTGATCGATACTGGGAATGACATCCCTTGAGCAAAACTTAAACACGTGAATGCCGTCAGCAATGAAAATACACTGAAGGGGATAACCAACAACATGAAGCCAGCAACAGCAACAATCGCGAAACCCATCAGCAAGATTTGCTGAGCTTTGTAACGAGCATTGATCAAATTCAGCACTAAGCTACCCGTCAGCAAACCAACTGATGGTATGATCATCAAAGAGCCGTAATCTGCCGCCGTTAATCCTAACTCTTGTTGCATTAAAAATGGATACAAGGAGAGCGTAACCAGAGCCGATAAATAACTAAGCCAGTTGTAGCTCGCACTACCAATCACTTGTGTATTCGTTAACAGACGCAAATAGTTCGCGCTTACTTCGCCTACTTTAAATTTTCTCTTCGGATAAGGCAGCGTTTCTGGCAGCACCAATAAACCAAGTGTAAAAATTGCCATTAAGTAAATCAGCACAAACACGAAGACAGCATGCCAACTCAGGTGAAAAGCAATCCAGCCACCAAACAGCGGAGCAATAATTGGCATCACTGAAGCAGTGACTGAAATATAAGATAGCGCTTTGGTTAATTGCATACCGTCATAACTATCACGCAGTACAGACCGACCAAGTACCGAAGCGCTGCCCGCTCCTAGGCCTTGCAGTAACCGTCCCGCTTCAAGGGCAACAATGTTGTCCGAAAACGCGATGCAAATAACCGTACCAACTAGATATACACTTTGCCCCAGAATAAACACCGGCCGACGACCAATCGCATCAGACAATGGGCCGTAAAAAAGCTGAGAGATACCGAAGCCAACGAGAAATAGCGTCACGAGATTCTGAATCGAATGTTGCGGCAAATTCAAGTCATGACCAATCAATGGTAAAGAAGGAAGATAAATACTAACGCCAACTTGGCCTGTGGCAATGATCATCATCGCTAATAACAATGGTGTTTTACGCAAACGTTCCTCCTACTTTGTGACAGATTGATGGCAAACAGTGTATATTTGATACTCAAAGATGATAATCAGCTAAGTTGGAAAGGAATTAATTCCCAAGGAGACATAATGGACTGGATTCAAAGCGTGAAGAGTTATATTCGTGTGGTCGAAGAAGGTAGCTTTAATGCAGCAGCGCGGAAACTCAATACCACCAGCTCAGCTATCAGTAAGCGAGTTCAATGGCTAGAAGATAAAATTGGCGTTCAACTACTCAAACGTACGACCCGCTCAATTAGCCAAACTGAAGCTGGTGCGCTGTTTTATCAACGAGCAAAAAGTCAGCTTGATTCATGGCAATCGGTATTAGATGAAACTCGCTCAGTCAACCAATCACCAGCGGGGCTATTAAAAATTGGGGCAACGCTGGCCGTTGGTTCCAAGTTTCTAGTTCATTATCTTGATGATTTTCTTGATAAATATCCAGACATCACGCTTCAATTAACGACAACGCTACCAGGCCAATTGCCAGAGCTAAGCTTAGACCTGTTTATTAGCCGGGAATTAGAGCAACTGAACTCTCTGAGTTTCAAAGCCACTGCGCTTTTCGAACATAAAGCCCAGTTTTACGCTGCGCCTAGTTACCTAAAAAAATACGGCACCCCACAATGCGTTGAGGATCTGACAGAGCATAATGTCCTGATTTGGGGTGAAAAGCCCTCACGAGAAATCAAAACCAATCGAGGTAAACGTATCAGCTTGTCCGGTAACTTTGCCACGACTAACCCAGAAGCGCTGTTTCATGGTGCCAAAAGAGGCATGGGTATTCTGATGACGAACAACGTCATGATCAAAGATGATCTCAAATCCGGCGCGTTAGTCCCTATCCTGCCCGATATCACAGCGGATAAAGCCACTGTATATGCCTACTATCCAAAGCTGGATTATCAGCATACCCGGACTAAGCTATTCCTCGATTATCTCAAATCACGATTAGAAGAGGAGAAGCGCGCCTAGCTTAGCGTTTTTATCGCTATACCTTTAAAAGGTTCAAGCATAAAAACATGAAAATAATGATTTGTTCGTTCACAAAATTTGAAAAATCTGCCTTAGTAACCGATAGTTTATTTGATGCATATCAAATAATAATTCGTCGTGTCTTACACGATATGTTAATAACAACGCTAGGTGAAATGCTCAATGGGTCAGGTACAAATCAGTTTCCACAAAATTGATGAGATATTGAAGCTAAACGGCACGGCTCAGCTAAACCGAGTCACGCTAGATATTCATCAACACTTGCAGAGCCATTGCACTTGCGTTGTAGAAGTTGCGCATCTTCAGCATTCGGCTCATACCATTTCCTTCGCCAGCAATGGAAAAATTACAGACAACCTAAGCTACCACCTTTCAGGCACCCCCTGTGAAAAAGTGGCGAAAGACATTGGCGAACATATTTTCTATCAAGACCAGGTATACAAGCGTTTTCCTGAAGATCAGATGTTTCAAGAAGATGGCATTCAAGCTTACATTGGCCTGCCATTGAAGACACAAAATGGCGAAGTTCTGGGAATTTTACTGTCTACCTTTACCCGAAGCATCCACGCGAAAGAAGCGCAAGATATCCTCGACTTCCACCGATTTTATGCCAATGTCATTATTCATAGCTTACGTGAAAAGTGGGTCAGTGAACGTTCAGATAAGCTTCTTAATCAGCTTAGCTATGAGGTATCGCATGATAACCTAACTGGACTGCTCAACCGTAGCTGTTTAGCTGATACCTTGGAGACATTAACGCAGCAGGCGACTCGCCCATTCAGTTTGGCGTATCTTGATATCGATAATTTCAAATCGATCAATGATATCAACGGAAACTATATCGGCGACCAAATCATTAAGTTCACAGCTAACGCCATTCAACAGAGCTTGTCGTCGCCAAACAATGCGTTCCGTGTCGCAGGAGATGAATTCGCCTTCATCACGTACGACGAAGATCCTGTCGCCGTGTGTCAGGAAGTACTCGACAAAATTGAAAGTGGCTACAGCGACAAATCTAACCGGATTTCTTTCACCGTTAGTATTGGTATTGCGCGTGCCCCAGTACATATGTTGAACAGCGATGAGCTGATTTTGAATGCCAGTCTCGCTCTCAAAGATTGTAAAAAACACCGCGATACACGGATTTAGCATTACGACACACACCTTAGTGCTTTATACCACCGTAGGACGCAGCTTATTGAGGCAATGCGAATCCAGCTAAGTACTGATATACAAGACAGCGATGAGTTGTATGTAGTGGTTCAACCGATCGTCGATATCACGAGCGACCGCTGGAATTACTTTGAAATTTTGACTCGTTGGAATAGCAATATCTATGGAAATATCTCTCCAGCGGAGTTCATTGAAGCTGCCGAACAATCAGGCCTGATTATCGAGTTAGGTGAACGGATTATTGAACTCGCGTGTATCGCAAAGCAAGAACTCGAAGCGAACCTAGGCTATAAAGTCAAACTCTCCATCAATTGCTCAGCGTATGAGCTGGTTGATTCCAACCGTTATATTAATCACTTAACCAACATGGTTGAAAAGTATCAGCACGAAGCAAAAGACTTTGTTATAGAGCTCACCGAGACCGTCTTACTCTCACAAAGTGGCCGTGAACAGATGGTACTTAACTCGTTGCGATACTTGGGTTTTAAAGTCGCACTGGATGATTTTGGTACGGGATACTCAAGCTTGAACTATATACACAATTATCCGATTGATAGCATCAAAATCGATGCTACCTTTGTGCAGAACATGCTCTCAAATACAACCTCTGAACAAGTGGTGTTTTTGATAGCGCAATTGGCAGAGCTGCTTGATGTGGATTTGATTGCCGAAGGCGTAGAAGACGATAGAGCACTGCAAAAGTTAATTGAAATGGGCTGCCACTACATCCAAGGTTATTTTTACTCTCGTCCACACAGTGTTGAAGAAATCGTACACCTGATAAATGAACGTGAAGTACGGAGTGCCTAACGTACTGAACAGACTGCTGTCATAGAATTCAAATCTAGTTAATGCACAAAGTAAAAGAGACCAAGCTATGCTTAGTCTCTTTTTGTTTTTTGAGCGAAGTACTTTATTACAGCACTGCTTTCTCTTTATCGCGTAATAGTCTATCCATTTCATCTCTGTTCGCGACAAAAGTAGCCATCTCTTTCTTAGGAACAGAACTCGCCATTGGGATATTTGCTCGCATAGCGTTAACTGGACGGCCGTATTCAATCAACTCATAGTGAAGGTGTGGCCCAGTCACTCGACCTGTTTTACCAGAAAGACCGATACGCTGGCCTCGAGAAACCTTTTGCCCTTTCTTCACCAAAATCTTACTTAGGTGTAAGTAACGGGTTTTGTATTTGCTGCCGTGCTCAACAACCACGTAGTTACCCGCATAAGGGTGTTTACGAGTCATGATCACTGTACCATCACCAGTAGAAACGACTGGTGTACCGGTTGGTACAGCAAAGTCAGTGCCGTTGTGCGGCGCAACACGCCCCGTTACTGGATGTAAACGATTAGGGTTGAAGCCAGAACTGATACGCCAACGGCTACTTACAGGGTAACGCTGGAATGCGCGCTGTAAGCTTTCACCTTTGGCATTGTAGAATTGACCATCAGTATGAAGGTAAGCGGTGATCTCGCGGCCGCGATTATAAATCTTAATCGCCTCAATTTCGTTCTTACCTGTTGGTACACCATTGATGCTTTGTGAGCGGCGAACAACTTCAAATCGATCACCTGCACGAAGATCACGTCCAAAGTTAAGTTGTTCTTTGAGTAAGCTTACGACTTGACTCACTTCCGCCGACGTTAAACCTAAACGACTCGCAGAAGAAGAAAAACTGCCTTGAATAACGCCAACTAAAGGTTCTTGGCTCCACACGCCAGGAATGGAAATATCAGTAAAGTCATAGCTACCATCACTATTCAGCTTGTAGACCACTTTATCTGCAATAGAAAATTGCAGTTCCATTTTCGCTAACTCGCCTGTCGCATCATCACGCCAGAAACGGAGCGTATTGCCCGGCTTAAGTGTATCAAGTGCCAAGTAGTTCAAATCCGTTTCCATTACTTTCATTAACGAGCTGTAACCGAAACCGAGCTGACTAAAAATAGTGCTTAGGTTGTCACCTGCTTGGATTTGATATTCGAAGTTCGGGGGAGTGACAACTTCGGCAGTTGTCGCATCAAGAATTTTTTCAACGACCTGAGATTCAGGTAGGTTCAATGCGATGGTTTTGGTTAAAGATGACTCTTTGAGAGAGTGAGAAACACCAATCGCAACTAAAACTGGCAAGGAGTATAACAGCAGCGCTCTACGACTTGTCAGATTCGGCAACCGTCTTGTAATTTCATTTGTAGACACGGGAATTACTATCTCCTTTCAAACAAGGCTCATAGCTTATGCATTCCCGAATAAGAAATCACTAGGAAATTTCGAGATCTAGCGCAGAAAATACTGAATTTTTACAGAACTCAAAAAAAATTCATCACTGTTGCATATGTAAGTTATTCCCTACACGCTGTAATGTGGATGAATTGAATTGATTTGGCGTGTCTGCCATTGCTTGATCGTCACCGTGCGCTAAATATGAAAGAGTGATAGTTGTATCACTTTTCCATTCGAGCTGAGTAAATTTCACGCGGTCACCAACAAAAATACTGTCTAAAAGTACAACTCGGCTCGGCTCGGGGTCAAACTTGAACAAGCCAACATAGTTAAACGAACCGCTACCTTGTGTCGTTACAATCATCGGTGCAACAACCCATGAAACACCTTCAATCTCACGCTGACTAATCGACGCAGTTGGAACAAGTACCTGACCTTTTGTCGCACCTGCATCATAGTCACCGATCAAATAGCCGTTTTCTTTATCCCACTCATCAAGAAAAGTGACCGCACCCTGCTCGGGTACTTGGATCGTCCAAGGGTTACGTGCAGTGATGCCAAGCGTCTCTTGCACAATAACGTTCGTTTCTACTTCTGTTTGAGGAAACTTAGCCATGATCTCGTCATCAGACAAACTAAAACGATAAACACCTGCGATCACAACCACAACCAATAAAACGATTGGAATAAGTAGAATAAGTGGTATCGGCAGGATTTTTTTGTGAGTCATGAAGAGTTCCTTGTTTCAAGGTATAAACGAAAAGCGAGTATACCATTGTATACCCAAATGATTTCACCTCTTCAAGTGTTTCAAAATTAAACTAAACTGATTGTATCCAAATAGTTTCAAGTCCAGAGCTCATAACGAGCTAGTGACACAAGCTCTGTGCTCTAGGTCTATTGGTGTATTGGGACAAATAGGTAATCACGATGACAAAAACCATTCATACATGCGAGTGCGCCTGCGGTTTAGTTGAGATCCGTTGTAAGGGAGAGCCCACCCACACGTCTGTCTGCCATTGCTTCGAATGCCAAAAACGAACTGGCAGTGTTTTTGGGGTACAAGCTCGCTTTGAAAAAGAACACGTCACTTTAAACGGTGAAGTCACTAGCTATACCCGAATTGGCGATGATGGCAGTGAGGTTCAGTATGACTTTTGTCCATCCTGCGGCACGACAATGAGGTTGTTCGTTGCTGCATACCCAGAAATCATGATCATTCCCGTCGGTCTATTTACCGATAAAGAGTTCCACCAACCTACCGTTTCAGTCTATGAACAAATGAAACACGGGTGGGTGAGTTTCGAATGCACAACGGAACACATCTGCTAGCGGGCAATCCACGTTCACATATTTACTTTGGCTCGGACAAACACCCTATAAGTGAGATTTTTTTGAGAATGATCAATCGAGTTTTACTGTAAAGGGTTTCGTAACTCGGTGTGAGCGTTATAATCGGCTCCTAATATTTGGTGGGGGTTTATTGTGATTTCCAGACTTCCTCGTTGGGTGGAATATGGCGCGTTTCTACTAGCTCTTCTCGCGGGCTGCGTCAACGCCGTTGGTCTTCTCGGCTTTCAACACCAAGCGATAACTCATCTTTCGGGAACCGTAACTCAGCTAGGGAACAGCTTGCTAACAGGTGTGGATAGCTCCATTCACCTGCTCTTCATCGTATTTAGCTTTTTGATTGGCGCTGCCTTTAGCGGCTTTTTTATTGAAAGCAGTGCGTTAAAACTAGGGCGAAGATATGGTGTTGCACTGTGCATAGAAGGGAGCTTGCTCTTACTCAGCTTGGGCTTTTTGGTGCAAGGGGATTTGTACGGCCAATATCTAGCATCAGCAGCATGTGGATTACAAAACGCAATGATCACCACGTTTAGCGGCGCAGTAGTCAGAACCACACATATGACCGGAATCATCACCGATCTAGGGATTATGATTGGAGAGAGCTTGAGAGGTCGTCAATTTGACCGACGTAAAGCAAAATTATTCCTATTCATTTTCTTTGGCTTTTTGTTTGGCGGCGTCGCGGGAGCGGCTCTATTTACGGTATATGGTTTATATACGCTGGTTTTCCCAGCAATATTGGCTTTTTCTACGGCTCTGATTTACTGGAGTTACCTATACATACTTAGCCGTCAACAAAAAGCATAAAATTTCGATCCGATTGAAGCGACATGCTTCAATCGGATTTGGCTCAATAGGTTCACACTGCAACGGTACAAGAAACGCTGAACGGTATTTTGACACCACTAAAAACCTTAAAATAGATAAGGCTAACTGAATTTCTGGCAAAGAAGTTAGTTAGATCAAAATCACATTTGTTTACCATTTTATTATTCCAGTCACAATGCGCCCCATAATTCACTGCGCAATTCGCCCCTCGTGCTACAATTTTCTAACACAAGCAACATATTCGCATACACTTAGACGTTATTTGACCAATTACCCGACAAATCGGCTGAATAACTAGATGTATTTAATGAATAGTATTGCAATGGATGCAGTTTGCGGGTACCCTCCGCAAAACTGTGATTAAATACGGATGTTTAGTGAATATTTATGTCATGGAAATGGCAAGTATTGACTAGTAGTAACACGAGACAACTATGCATAACACCACTAATGCTACTGAAGCTCCTAAGGGCAACTTTTGGATGTTTTTCATCCCTTCCCTAATTGGTCTTCTACTCTTTATGGCTCCGATCTCTTACGATGGCGGCCTAACCATTCCCGTTGCCGTGATGGCAAAAGTCATCCCAGCGGTGTTAGGCGATACCTTGATTGCTATCGTCACCACTATCATCGCTTTCATGGCCGTTGCTTCTGTTCTTTGCAAAATTTTTAAGCCAGCTGCAATTTTACGTAATGGTTTTTTAAACGGTCTCTTCAACCCATCTCCACTTTGGCTCGTTGTTCGTTTAATCGGCGGCGCTGCCGTGTTAATGACGTTTTTCCAAGTGGGTCCAAAAGCAATTTGGGAAGAGAACACTGGCGGGCTTGTTCTTACTGGTCTCCTACCTACTCTGTTTGCCGTTTTCATTTTCGCGGGTTTACTGCTTCCGCTTCTTTTGAACTTCGGTCTTCTGGAGCTATTTGGTGCGTTACTCAGTAAAATAATGCGTCCGGTATTCAACCTACCTGGCCGCAGTGCAATTGACTGTATGGCATCTTGGTTAGGCGACGGAAGTGTTGGTATCTTGCTAACCAGCAAGCAATACGAAAATAAGTTCTATACTCAGCGTGAAGCGGCTGTTGTCGGGACCACTTTCTCAGCAGTATCGATCACGTTTAGCCTAGTTGTTATCGCTCAGGTAAAACTAGAGCACTTATTTTTGCCTTTCTACGGCGCTATCTGTCTAGCTGGTATCGTAGCAGCGATTATCATTCCTCGCCTGCCTCCGCTTAGTCTGAAGAAAGATCGCTACATTGACGGCAGCAACCCAGATAAAGACGCAGATGCAGTGCCAGAAGGCCACACCACATTCTCTTGGGGTATGGATCTAGCTCTTAAGCGTGCTGGTCAAGTCACATCGGTTCAGTCTGTATTTAAAGAAGGCGTACACAACGCAGTCGACATGGTATTTGGCGTACTACCTGTAGTTATGGGTCTTGGTACCGTTGCATTGGTGATTGCAGAATACACGCCTGTATTTGCAATTCTGGGTCAACCGTTTATCCCATACCTAGAGCTACTGCAAGTCCCTGAAGCTGTTGCAGCATCACAGACAATCGTTGTTGGCTTTGCGGATATGTTTATTCCAGCAATTTTAGCGGCCTCAATCGATAACGAAATGACACGTTTTGTTATTGCGGCAATGTCAGTAACTCAGCTTATCTACATGTCGGAAGTAGGTGCCCTACTGTTAGGCAGCAAAATTCCAGTAAACATTGTAGAGCTCTTCGTAATCTTCATTTTACGTACGCTAATCACGTTACCTGTGATTGCTGGCGTTGCTCATCTTATTTTCTAAAATCGAGACGTCAATTAACAAAGGCTCCGCATCGTCGGGGCCTTTTTTATACCTAAAACTCCGTCCACATTAGGCTTTTAGTAAAAAGCTCATAATTTACAAAGACAAAACTTCAACAAAACACCTTTCAGCACCAACAAAATTTTCATCACCTCACCTGTAAAGCCAGTTGATGCCACTGTTTGTTAAGCAATTATTTTCATTATGACGATTTCATTAATTGAGCTCGCAAACATGATCACACTCACAAGTTTTAACGTAAATTGTCGGTTTGTTTAAATTTAGTTAAAAAAGACGACAAATGAGTTCATGTTTTTGACAAAGATGTCGATAAAAATATAACCAAACACAATAGGTTTCTCTTTATGCCCAATTCGCTCGGTTTAAAAGAGGCGAAAGCAAAGTGGAACCAACCGGGAGAATCAGAGGAAAGCTCATGAAATTCAGACATAAGGTTGTCACAGCCTCTTCATTTTTGCTGCTAATTACCGTGTCGTTATTGTCGACACAACAAGTTATGACCATCCGCTCCCAAACTCAGGAGCAAATCGACTCAAGTGTAAACGAGATATTGACCAGTGTTGGTAACACTGTGCAATCAGAAATGAATGCAAAGAAGGATCTCGCTCGCTCCATTACTGAAGTGATTGAGCTTGACCCCAGTTCACATAGCTATGTTCAAAACATACTTGAAAGACCCACGCCAAAAAGCAGCTTCCTTGCCATCGGTTTTGGTTATGAAAGTAATGGCTTTGTGATTGAAAATGACGACGGCTGGGATGCGGGCCCAGACTACGACCCACGTCAGCGTCCTTGGTTTATTGCAGCTAAGAGCAAAGGCGATTTGGTCGTAACCGATCCGTACGTCGATGCGTCTTCGAAAAACGTTATCATCTCTGTTGGTACGCCAGTAAAAGAAAATGGCCAGTTTTTAGCCGGTATGTTTTATGACCTCGAATTAACTACCCTTTCTGATCTCGTCAACCAAGTGAATCTGTTTGATGCTGGTTACTTATTTTTGGTCACCGCTGATGGCACAACCATTGCTCACCCTCAAAGTAAATACAACGGTGAGAAAGTCGGTAGCTACCTCCCACAAATCGAACTTACGCAATCAGCACAACATGTTGAGATTGATGGCAACCGCTACATGGTTAACCTGACTCACATTCCTGGCGAGAACTGGTACGTAGGTTCGGTGATCGATGAAGCTGTTGCCTATTCTGCCGTAGGAGAGCTTCGTAACAACGCTATTATTTATTCAATCATTGCCGTGATTGCATCTATTATCGCCCTAACTCTGTTGATTCGCACTCTCATGCGTCCTTTGGACACGCTAAACAATGCGATTAAAGATGTAGCATCAGGGAAAGGCGACCTTACACAACGCCTCGAAACAGATACTGACCAAGAGTTTTCTGAGCTTGCCACAAACTTCAATACGTTCATGGAGAACTTACAACAGCAAATCATTGAGTCGAAACGTATTTCTGATCAAATTTTAAACGGAACTCAAATCACCGCTGAGGGCGCAAAAGGCTCGGCAGGCGCAATTCACACTCAGCTGCAAGAGCTAGAACAACTTGCTACCGCGATGCATGAGATGTCTGTCACCGCGACAGAGGTTGCTAATAATGCGCAAGGTGCGGCAAGTGCAGCCAAAGAAGCCGACCAAGCAACGGTTGAGGGGTCTTCTATCGTTGGTGAATCGACACAAACGATAAACATGCTTTCCGATAGCATTGACCTTGCAGTCGAAGAAGTACAAGTGTTGGAATCTGCTACCGCCAATATCGAAACGATTCTAAAAGTCATCAACGATATTGCGGACCAAACGAACTTACTCGCGTTGAATGCCGCAATCGAGGCTGCACGTGCGGGAGAATCTGGCCGAGGCTTCGCCGTTGTTGCAGATGAAGTCCGTACACTGGCACAACGTACTCAAGAGTCGACAACAGAGATTCGTACTATGATTGAGCAACTACAATCTGGCGCTTCTTCTGTGGCAAATGCCATGCATCAAAGCAAAGGTAGTGCTATAGAGGCCGTTGAAAAAGCGGGTTTAGCAAATAGTGCGTTACAACGCATTCGTGACGCGATTCAGCGTATTTCCGATATGAACTTGCAAATTGCCTCAGCAGCGGAAGAGCAAAGCCTCGTCGCTGAAGAGATCAACAACAATACGGTGAATATTAAAGACCTATCGACTCAAGTCGCCGAATCGGCAAATCGAACCAACGACGCGATGCAGGCGCAACAAGAAGATGTACATAAACAAGATCAAATCTTAAATAGATTTACTGTCTAACACTCATTTAAGCAAAAACAGCGAGCACCGGCTCGCTGTTTTTGTTTTTAACCCTCAACCCTAGTATTGGTCGATGTTACATGTGACATGTTGTTGCTATTAAGCTCAACATTACAAGAACGCCGACTATGTGCCCTTTCAAGTTTAATTGAACTCGACATGGATATAGCGATCATTAGAACGGCGATAATAACGATCGTCCACTTTTAGATAAGTGAAATCTCCAATCTTTATGTAGGTACTATTCCGAGGAATTCGGTCATGGTAATAGTAACTGCGCCTTGGTCGTCTGGTCTCCACATAAATAACGTCACGATGTTTGTGTTTATGCTTGTGCTTGTGCTTGCGCTTGTGTTTATGATGGTGGTGATGCGCATGATGGTGATCGTACCGATGTCCATGCTTATGCTTCGGGTCAGCCACCGCTTCTGTACTCAACACACCTAAAGACAACATAACGCCAACCATGGCAAAAGATAATTGCTTTGACACAACAGAGCCTCTTATTCATATCAACATCGATATAATAGAAGGGTGAATCACTGTACATGTCAGCCTTTCGCTAAGGAGTTTTACTAAAAAGTCAGCGCTAACCGTGATTATCAGAGAAACGTCAAACATCACAAATGCTGATGACTTCGAGTGGCCTGGGTTCGGCTATGAATACAAAAAAGCCGCCCGTTTGACTACGAGCGGCTCAGTTTTTAAATAAGCTAGCGTGATTTTATACTGCTTGGGCAAACAGCAAGAAACAGCCGAATAGGAAGATCATGCTCATTCCCATTGCGCCGCCACCAGCTTCATAAATATTGTCATCTTCTACCGGCACTCGACGCACTTTCATGGTCATTGATAATGGAACAAAGACCGCGAGAAACACAAGAATAATCCCCGCGTAGCTGAGAATAGCTAGGAAGTGTTCTGGCGCAAATACAGCACCTAATAGTGGTAGCACAAAAGTAGTAACAAAAATCACTGGCTTACTTGCTTTCAGTAGGTCTGCATTTTGATCGTATAGCGCCATTGCAACACCTAAGAACGACGTTAGTAGTGCCAAACCAGTAAACATGGATAGGATGAACTCTAAGCCCTCGTATTGCTGACCTAGTACCGAGATCAACTCTGTTACGTTGGAGTATTGAACAAGCTCATGAGGTGGTAGATTGCCGACAACCGCTAACAACCATAATAGGTAACAAACAAGCGGAATAGTTGAGCCCACGATAATCATATTACGCAGCTGTGTTTTACTCGCTTCTTTGTTGTAAGTTACAAGCGATGGGATCACGACCATAAAACCGAAACTGGTGAAAAGCACCGAACTGGTTTTGATAAGTGCCATTTTATCGTCGCTCACAACCTCATCAAGTCCTTCAAACGAGACGCTTGGTGCAAGCGCAAAAAGTGTCAGGATCAGCGCTACGATCATGCCTAGGAACAAACCGCGATTCAGCTTATCTACTACCCCTGTACCTGCCGAAACAATGATACCAACTAAAAGAGTAAAACCGACTTGGCTTGAGATCGTAGATGTTGGAAGCCCAATTGAGGCTGTTACTTTTTGTACGAGATCACCCGCACCAATGATGTAAGCCATTAATAGACAAACTAACAGGGCGTAAAGCAAGCTGTTGGTTACCAACTGGCCTCCTTTACCAAGCGTTTCGCGAGCAATTGCATTCATGCTCACACCACCACCTACTTTGCAACTGGCTTCAAGAAGGAGCAGCGCAGCATAAGTCGTTCCAGCCCAGATGAACAACATAAGAAGAGTGCCCCAAAGGAGGCCAAATTGAGCAAGCACCATTGGTATAGCAAGCATACCAGCGCCAAGAGCAGTACCTGCAACGATCAGGGAGCTGCCGACAAGTTTTAGGTTCACGGTTAATACCTCTAAATTCAATCCGTTAATTTCTCGCCAGTTGTGCTTTATCTAAAGCACACAACAAAACGCTCCGACTTAGTCAAAATTTGGTTACAAGAGCACTATGTTACAAGAGCCCTGTATGGCTAAGAAGACACGCAACAAAAGGTGGTTAATCATTTGCACATGAACACTTGAGAGTCGTTTTTGGCGATGTCATCGTTGATGAAATGTGCGCAACTTTGGGTTCGAAGCAAAATTGTTCATCTTAATTCATCAACCCCATTCGTTATGAATGGATTTGGTTCGAAAAGATTGTAAGGCATAAGCAGGACGATTGAAAAGCAAAAGGTCAATCTTATAGCGATATATTTTAACAGCTCTTATCTTTTACCTAAGATGTGTTGTTTTTTTCGTCACTAATTAGTCTTTTATCGCTTAAAGAGAAGGAAGAACGTGCTCAATGGCTCAATTTGGCTGGGTGTACAGATTAATTTACAGTTTAAGTGAAGGTGTTAGATTCCGAGGACGTAGCCTAGATCGGACAATATCGCTATTATTCGCTGCGTACCGACACGTTCGGTTCACATACCTCTAAACACTGATTTACGGTTCGAAAATATAGGTAAATGAGTGTCCGAATGCTGGGTGTGGTTCCCCAGCATTTGCATCCTTTCTTTTAGATGTCATCAATTGATCGAAATTGCGTAAATCTTGTATCGCCCGACTTTACGACTGTGTTAATACGCTTTATCTAGCGCGCCAATGATATAAGTTAACACTGGAATACCCATATCGGCGACCTGCTTCTCAGTCTCACTCATGTTTTCATGCGCCATCCGCAGCTCTACTTCACTTATCGATTCTTTGTGAAGGTAAAGCTCTTTGTAGTTCATCAATCGCTGTTGTGACTGTTGAATCAGTGTCACAACATTCTCTTTAGTCTCACGATGTTGCTGATCAATTTCACTAAATAAATGATCTAAAATGCGTTGCATTTTGCGAATAGAAGCTTTCGTTTCTATTGATTTGTATGATTGATACTTTTCCATTGAGTTAATAACTGACTAAAATATTTACGTTTTTATAAGACAGTTATTTTTATACTGATTGCAAAGCAGGTAAATATGTGGTGGTTAAACTGGTCCACTTCTTGCTCCGTTTAGGTCAAAACTGTCCTTTCAGGAGAGCACATGCAGGTAGACCCTATAATTCAAGCACTGATCGCAAGACGAAAATCGAATGGCCTCTCCCGTGAGCAAATGGCAAACATCGCTGGAATGAGCGTAAAAACATATCAAAGGATCGAGCGCGGAGAGTCCGATCTTAAACTCTCACAATATCGTGCCATATTGCGTTCGCTTCATTTGACTGACCTAGATATTGCCTTAGATGTACGTGATGTTCAGCATGTCACAGCAAATGACTTAACGGCCGTGGCGCGATTGCTCTCACCGGAAGCTCAGTCCCTGCTCGTTCGCCTGTTATCGTTAATCCTTGAACAAAAGAACAAGAAAGGTGATTAACCACATTACTCATACCCAAACGTGAATGTCCTGTTGAGCGTTGAAACATGAATCGTTTAGACAAAAATAAAACTCGTCAAATGACGAGTTTTATTCTTTATATCAGTCCGTTACTCTAGGCTTTTTAATTCCGATGTATCAACGCCTTTTATTGCATCTTTCGCCACTTTATCAGGATCAAAGACATCACGTTCTTCATACGAATTATCAATCATGCCTTGTCCTATCGCGGTCGCCTGCTTTTGTAACTTGTTACCCTCTACCTCACCAGCATCCCAGCCTTGTCGATAATCTGAGTCGGTTTGATACCTTGTTTCGTCCTTAATATAGTGTTCAAAATCATTCCCTGCCTCTTGCATACCACTATGCCGACCGTCATGAAAGCCTTGGATATAAGCTTCATCATAACCGCTCTCTTTTAACGCGCTGTCACTCGTACCACAGCCTGAGAGGAGAACAAAAAATAGCGAAACGAATACCTTATGAAACATATTTAGGCCTCAAAGCTTTCAAATAAATTAATCATAGTTCGCGATTTCAACTTCTGCTTACTTCAGGCTATTAGATAGCACTGTGACTCGACGAAGCCTGTGAACTTGAGTCCCTACAGTGAGTACAAAGCGGGACAAAGCATCACACCTACTGATAAACATTATACTCAACGCGCGTTTAATACTTCCATCGCAAGTGCTTCATCATCTTGCTCAGCCAAACCACTGATACCAATTGCACCGACGACTTTCCCCTCTTGTTCTACAGGTACACCACCCATAAAGCCTGTGATCTTCGGGTCAGTCCAATAACTCAACTGCTTACCCGTCTCACGAGCCCAAGCACCCAGATTGCCGCTAGGCTGACGGTCTCTAGCCGAGGTGTAAGCTTTGTTATGTGCCAACAAACCTGCTTGCACACTCACATCATCCATTCGGGCAAAACCGAGCAATTCTCCATGTGTATCAACCACGGCAACCGCAATGTTCTGCTTGCGAGCAGTCGCAATTTCCAATGCCGTTTGAATCAGAGTTTGAACTTGTACGTATTTCATTTTTCTCTCCTACGGGATCTCATGACCAAGGGTTTTCTCGAACAAGCCATACCAATGGCTACGTGATAGCGTGACGTTCTCTACTTGAGCACAAGCGCGAATACGCTGTGGGTTTGCAGTACCAATAACAGGCTGAATTTGGTTTGGGTGACGCGTTAGGAAGGCTAAAACAATCGCCTCAGACGACACGCCATATTCAGCTGCTAGCGCCATCACCATCTCCGCCGTCTGTCTGGTGTTGTGATCATCAGAATGTAAACCACGCTCTGAGAATCTTCCTTGCGCCATACTGCCCCACGCTTGCAGTTGGATATTATGCTTACGGGCATGTTCCAGTGTTCCCGCAACGTAGTCAGATTCCGACGAAGGAAGCCCCATGCCTTGCTTAATAAAGTCAGACTTAGCCAGACTCATTTCCAACTGGTTCGCCACAACAACTTCGCCCGTTGCTTGTTGAAGAAGGTCAATTTGAGCACTGTTCATGTTAGAAACACCGAAGTGGTTAACTTTGCCAGCTTGTTTCAGGGCTTTTAGCGTTGTGCCCAGTTCTTCAAATTCAACCAAAGGATCAGGACGATGCAGCATCAAAACATCAAGATTTTCCACGCCAAGGCGTTCAAGAATGCCCTCAACAGAAGCCGTCACCCATTTGGCAGAGAAGTCATACTGCTTAACACCTTGCTCATCTCCTAGACGGATGCCGCACTTTGATTGCAGATACATTCGTTCTCGTAAGGTTGAGTCATTGGCTAAGATGCGCCCAAACACTTCTTCAGCCTTACCGAATTTGTAGATATCCGCATGATCAAAGAGATTGATGCCAACCTCTAATGCTGCCTCTACAGCGGCATAAGCTTGGTTTTCATCTTGGGCGGTTAATGGGTTGCGATTCCACTCCCCTCCAAGTCCCATACAGCCGAAGACCAAGCGGCTAACGTTAGGTAAGGTTTTGGCGAGCGGTAGTGTTGGATTGTTCATCGTTATTCTCACTTTTCCGATTTCTGCATCTTCAATTTCTTAAATTAACTCGAACCATCTTACCGTTCGTAAAAATTAGTTTAATACCGTAAAATCGAATTCATTATCCTCGTTACCGAACAATTAAAGCGAGCAATAAAGATGGCAGATTATAAGAGAATCGAAAAACTGATGCTGTTTGCTGAAGTGGCTCAAACACTCAACTTTTCTAGAGCAGCAGAGCAACTTGGTATCTCTAAAAGTTACCTGTCGGAACAAATCAAGCGATTGGAATCGGAACTCGCAACGCCTTTGATTGTTCGAACCACACGCAGCGTGAGATTGACGGCAGAAGGTGAATCGATCTTTGCACAAGCGGAAGATCTCAAACGCCGCGTAATGGAAATGGAAAAGAGTTTAAGTCAGCGATCTGAACAAATAGACGGTCTGATTCGTCTTACCGCTCCCAAGATGTTTGCTGAAGCGGTGCTGCATGATTTGTGCGTAGCGTTTCGCGCTTTACATCCAAACGTAGAGTTCGAGATCCTTTCTAGTTATCAAGCGTTTAATCTGACAGAAACCAGCGTTGATTTTGCGTTTCGAGCGACAAGAACGCCGCCAGAGAATATGATTGCGCATCACCTTTTGGACTACCACCACTGGCTGGTTGCCTCTCCTCAGTATCTGCAAGAAGAAGGTACGCCGGAGACATTAGATGATTTACAAGAGCATCAATGCTTAACCACATTGCATCAAAAAGAGTGGCCGTTAAAAACGGGAACAGTTCAAACCCAAGGTTGGCTTTCAAGCAATGAAAACCGCTTACTCAAAGAATCAGCCCTGTCTGGCAATGGCATTGCTCGGTTAGCAAGTTACTTTGTCGAACAAGACGTTGAGCACGGCCGTCTAGTGCAGGTTTTATCGGAAGAAACCGACCACCAGCACAACGCGGTGTACTTGGTGTATCCGCAGCTCATCTATCAATCGGCGAAAACCAGAGCCTTCATTGAATTCGTGAAGCAGCACTTTGCTATATAACTAAGGCAGTTAATCCGCAGACCACACCGAGCGAATATCTGGCCAACCCCAGTTAGTAAGAGCGACGTCTTCTAAAACACCTTGGAAACGCAAAGTTTGTGTATGGTGGAACATGGGTGCAATCCAATACTCGCTGATCAACGTCGATGCAATTGGCTCCAATGCATTAAGGTAGTCCTCAAGTGGAACGAAAGATCTGACTCTCTGTAGTTGTTCATCTAACCATTGTGCGTTCTTTTCTCCCAAAGTGTGGAATAGCACAGCGTTGCTGAAGAAGTTCGTGAACGCTGAGGCATGACGATTATCATCTAGGTTTATGTTCGTCACGACCATCGTCTCATTTAGCTCACCGTTCTTAGCCTTCTCGTTCAGCTCACGGTAGGAATACATAACAATTTCTACTTTACTGCCAACACTCGCCAAACGATTAGAAATAGCCCGCGCACAGCGACGCAATGCGGTATAGTTATATCCGGCTATCGTAATGTGTTTAGGTAACTTAAGCGGCTCACTAAACGGACGGAGCACTGGCTTCCAACCTGGTAGCAGGTTATAAGCGGGTATACTCCCAAATACAATATTCTCGCGGCGCATCACTTCGGCCAAGTGCTCAGGTTGAATTAGCTCACTAGTATAACGGCGCTGCGCTAAAGAGAGTTTGTGCTTAGCGTGCTGATTAAATAAGGCGAATAAGCAACCATCTTCTATTCGACTACGCTTGCTCGCCGATGAGTTTTCTCGGTTTTGCGTCGACATATAGTGTCCACACAAATCCTCCTCGGGCGAAGCATCCCTTTGCAACGTATTTGCTGCCAATGACGGGTTCTCCATTTGCTCGTCATTAACAATCCAGATAGTCACCAAATCCGTTAGAACTCTACATGCATAGTAACCATTAAATGCTTGCAGTTTTAAACGACTTTCATTGTGCTCGACAACAGAGAATGGGCCACTTCCGACCACCAGCTTGTTATTCGCTACGTTAACTTGGCTTACTGGTTGAATGCCGTATTTCACACCAGAAATAAGTCCAGCAAAGCCCAAGTCAGCTCGATTAAGCTTAAAAACAACCTTCAATGGCGTTGGCGCAGTAATGTTAGCAACATGTGCCAACTCTTTTTCGTAATACTGTAGTGAACTCAATTTTGCAAACAAGCTAACCACTGTTTCTGCATCAATGGAATTACCATTATGAAAAGTCAGACCTGGACGAAGGTAGAAAGTCCATTCGTAGGTGTCTTCGTCATAACGCCAGTGATGTGCGAGTTCTGGTTGCACTTTCCCATTGTGATCACTCGAAACTAAGCAACAATAGATTTGCCTTAATAAGAAACGTTCGCTGCTACGCTGAAGTTGATGTGGAACGACGCGCTCAAACATTCGCTTATAGGTTAATTGAATATTGAGCTGTCCTTCTTGAACAGAAGCACCAGACGTTGTTTTTAACAAACGGCCAAATGCCATTTCGTCTTCATCTAATATCGCCAGTGCTTTTTCATACTTGCCTAACTTGATACGTTCAAGAGCCAAGCTCTCTTTTAAAACGTCTAACTCCATATTCAGAATAAGAGTCGATCGTTGATTCCGCCCAGCTTTCGGGTGCCAGCTCAACCACGCCTTCTGCTGCATCTGCGTTAGCAGGCTACGAGCATGCCGAGAAGAAGTGAACATGATGTCGGCAATGTCCTGTAACGTGGTTTTTGTTTCATCACCAACGCTAAACGAGAGTAATCGTTGGTAATAGCGAAACAAATTGAGATCAGACACTGAATCAACCTTAGATCTGTGAAGTTTGTGGATAGGAATAGTTTACTTAAGTTGGCGGTAATAAAATAAGAAAACTTCCTAATTATCTGTTCCCCTTTTCCACAATTAACCTCCAAATTCGGCTTTAAAGCCCCATATATTTACGTTATTAGGAAAAAAGCCAACAAAAGCACTCTCTTTTTTATATCCCCTTTTATACACATAATTTACTCGTCAGCTAAAGGAGGAAAAAATGAAGAAGCCAATGATGGCGTACTTTTTTCAGCAACGCCTAGCTCAATCGAGTAATAAAATAGAAGTGATGACTCTGGTTTATCTTAACGATATGTTCCAGTGGTCATAGCCTAACCTCAAGCAGAACTTAGCTCCTGATACTACACCCCCACTTCGTTGTATCTTAAGTTCTGCTTTTTCATCTTTTGCACTCTACTACCTTATTGCAGGTTACTAAAAGTTAACTAGTTGAAACACCGCAAAACAGAGTCTACATTGAAGTCTCATCCCCCAATCGCTTTGTTGAGAAAGGGGCATTCATGGATATACACCACCAATTCGGGAGTCAATATGGCAACTTCAGTGAAACTTAAAGCGGGCGACAGCTTCCCTCATCTTCAAGCCACTTTGCTAGATGGTTCAAGCGTAACGTTGGGTCAGCCGCAAGGTGATGCGACTTGGCGAGCAGTATTCGTTTATCGTGGTAAACACTGCCCTCTTTGTACTAAGTACCTCAACGAGCTTGAGAGTTACAAACAGGCTTTCGCTGATGCTGGCGTCGATATTCTTGCCGTTTCTGGCGACTCAAAAGCACAGCTAGAGGGGCATCTAGAGAAACTCGAAATCAGCTTCTCTATCGCTTACGGCCTGACCGAAGAACAAATGAAAACGCTAGGCTTGTATGTATCTATTCCTCGATCTGAACAGGAAACCGATCATAATTTCGCAGAACCAGGTCTGTTTGTGGTGAATGAACACGGCGACTTACACGTGGTGGATATTTCAAACAACCCGTTTGTTCGCCCTGAGCTTGGCGCGCTATCACGCGGATTGGCATGGATTCGCGATCCAAACAATAACTACCCTATCCGTGGCACATTGGATTACTAATATCTTCTACACCCAAGTAAACTTTCTATCCTTAAATAAGCTAGGATTCTTGCCTCAGTGAGAATAACTTGGAATGCATATCAGATCCGTGAGATCTGATATGTATCAACAAGCTGGAAATAGAGTCCTTGTTCATTATACAACGCCTTGATGAAAAACAAGATCAGTGAAGCTCAGGCTCCCCTCAAACGACGTTAAGTATTTACTTCTAAGTCACTTTCACGATAAACACATGAAATTAAGACTAAAAACTTAGACTTAACGGATGTATAAATCATAACGATACCTACACAAGTAGTTAGCTAGCGATTATTATCCTACTGCAACTCACAATCGTGCACTTCTAACAATTCACACCATAAATGAAAACATAGATACCGTAAGAGACAAAATAAAAGCAAACGATTAAATTAACAATAAAACACCGTTCAATTAAAAATAAAAAACATTTCACTTTATAAAAATGTAATTAATCGTTATTTGCAATCACACATCTTAATTGAGAAATACAGTATGAATAAAATCTCTTTGCTTTATATGGCCGTTTGTATCGGATTAGTTGGATGCGGTTCAGGAGGAAGCGACAACGATCCAGCAAAAGATATACATCCCACCATTTCAAATCCGGAACAAATCAACGCAATGACGGTGGACAAAGGTCATTTCTATTGTTCTGTAAACCAACAAAAACTGGAACACGGAGGGACATCTGCAAGCATGTCCTACCTGATTGAAAAGAAAAGAAATTCTACGGTTGTTGACGATTATGAATGTACCGAATACGGTTTAAAGAAAGGTGAGTCAATTATCGTCACTAAAAGTGCAATTGAAAACTTTTCATACTCAAAACATTATAAAAGCACGAAGAAGAATGACATTAATGGGTTTAAAATCATCTACCCTACAGGGCTTACGACTCCGATTAATAAAGATTATGAAAAAATTACGATCACGTATAATACGGAGAGACCTGACGTTAACATTAAGATAATTCAATATTTTGACGAAAAGTCTAAATTATATACCATCAAAAAATATGAAAGCCATGTTAACGACAACTCACCAATAGGTTTAGTTGAGAAAGAGGAATTCGACAAATATTCCGATTTTGAAAAGAAACTGGAATTAAATAGTGCTTTTTTAAATTCAACTGAAGTGAGTGATTTATTCTACAACTTATTAAGTATGATAAAATAATAACTAAAAATCAAAAACTTAAAAAGTACGATTATGCTCAAGTAGCTTCGATATGCCTGACTCGAAAGAGTACGTTGTTTTACGAAACAAATTACGATTTTAATGAAGCACATCTAAGTTACTTGGGTATAAACGGCGATGTATTGTTAATCAGCTTTCAAAAGAGAGTGACGTTTGCGATTAACTACTTTGGTCTTAACGAAGCTCAATTTGATGCTTTTCAGACCAAATTCGCAAATCATCAAGAATCTTAAGTGCGGTACGGCCGAACTCTGTTAGTTCATAGCTGACTGCAATTGGGCGGTCGCTGATCACTTTACGCACCACCATACCTTCCGCTTCTAGCTCTTTAAGACGTTGGTCGATCATCTTTTTACTTGCACCGCCTAGCATGCGTGCTAAGTCATTGAAACGAACTGGGCCGTCTTTCAAATGATAAATCAGAGAACCTTTCCATTTACCACCAATTAGACGCATCCCTTTCTCGATAGCACATGGCTCCGCACATACGTTCGCCACTGACTTACGACCTTTGCTATCTACACTGATTCTGCTTTCCACAATACACCTCAAGATACGCACCTAATCTAGGTAATGAAAAGTAAGCTAGATACATTTAGTGCTTTAGAGTAATAAAAACGTCACCTCGCCGCAAACAAATAAAAATGGACCGCATGTAGCAGTCCATCTCAATTCATCATTCAGTTCGCACTATCTTTCTAAAAGGATTAGAAGTTTTCGTTAATGTGCGCTTCAAAACGAACAAAATCGTTTTCGATATCTGCGTTCTTCATCACGTCGTAACAAGCAAATGTAGGCAGTGCTGACATACCAAAGAAGCGGAAGTTAGCGTGCATGTGGAACATCAAATCGTCCACGCCTTTACCTTGGAATAGGTATTCGTTCTCATCATCAAACGATTCTTCTGGCGCGTTGAATGTCAGTGACAGCATGTATTTGCTGTTGGTTTGAGTGCCGCCTGTACCATAGTTTTTCTTTGGTTCTTCTGCGCTACGGCCATCGAATGCACATAGTGCGCCGCCCATACCCGCAGTAAACACGTCGTCCATGTATTTTTTGAATGACCAAGGCACAGACATCCAGTTGATTGGGCTTTGGATGATCACGCGATCAGCCCACTCAAAGTGTGCGAGTTGCTCATCTACGTTGATCTCATCTTGCATTGTCACAACGCGAACCTCATGGCCTTTTGCTTGCAGAAGCGTCTGTGCTTTGTCGACAAGAGAAGCATTTAGACGACCTTCTGAATATGGTGATGGTTCGTGTGCATTGATGATCAGTACGTTGCTCATGGGATTACCTTTAAATAAGTTCACAAGATGACGCAATAACCATTGTGCGTCGGATGTGGTTTATTATGGTAACCTAGAAATATAGTGCAATTAGTTAACTTTTAGTAACCTACTTAATTTTTGATTATATCTCTGTTTTTAAAAGATATATTTTTTCAACTTTTTATTCATCGCTATTTCCCGATTAATTTTTTCATCGATTTGTTGCATCTTTCACAGAGCAGGCGTACACTCTATCGTAATTCGACGATTAACTATTAAGGCCAGCGAATGAGTGATAAGTGCAAGGACACGTGCGAAGTTGTTTTTCAGACAACGCAACAACAGCTCGAGAAAGAACAAACTCTAGCAGCGCAAGCAAAAGCTTTGTCGCATCCAGCACGTTTGCGCATTCTGCATATCCTGCACACGCTCGATACCATGGGCGGTTGTTTGAACAGTGATTTGGTTTCTGAACTGGGTCTTGCGCAATCTACTGTTTCCGAGCACTTGCGTATTCTAAAGCAAGCAGGCTTTATCAGCGCCGAGCCAAACCCACCTAAGGTGTGTTACCGCATTCAACGCGACGCGTTTGATCAGTTCAATCTAGGATTTTCCAAGTTATTTGATTAATGCCCTTTGCACGCTGTTCAGGCGTGCAGAGATAAACTATACCCTTAACTATCGCCTTTCGACGATAAACGAATAAGAGAACACTATGACTACTCAAGTTTTAAATAGTGCCAGCGACAAAATGAGCTTCTTGGACCGTTACCTAACGGTGTGGATTTTTGTGGCAATGGCAATCGGTGTAGGTATTGGCGCAGCATTCCCTCAAGTTGCTGAGTGGAACGAGTCAATGTCAGTTGGTAGCACAAACGTACCGCTAGCGATTGGTTTGATTTTGATGATGTACCCGCCACTCGCAAAGGTGAACTACAACTTGCTAGGCACAGTGACGAAAGATAAAAAAGCGATCACGCTGTCTTTGGTCATGAACTGGATTGTCGGCCCTATTTTGATGTTCATCCTTGCATTGACTTTCCTAGGTGATCATCCGGGTTACATGGTTGGTATCATTCTGATTGGTCTTGCTCGTTGTATTGCCATGGTATTGGTATGGAACGATATCGGTGGCGGTAACAAAGAATACGGTGCAGCCCTAGTTGCACTAAACAGCGCTTTCCAAATCGTGACTTACAGTGTGATGGCATGGTTATTCATCACTGTGTTGCCACCAGTCTTTGGTTACGAAGGTTTCGTGGTTGATATCTCGATGATGGACATCGCGGAAAGCGTTCTGATTTACCTTGGTATCCCATTCCTAGCGGGCTTCCTAAGCCGTAAATGGCTGGTCGCTGCGAAAGGTGAGCAATGGTACAACGACGTGTTCATCCCACGCATTTCACCAATTACCCTTATCGCCCTACTTGCGACCATCGTACTGATGTTCAGCTTAAAAGGTGAGATGATTCTTGAACTGCCAATGGATGTATTCCGTGTAGCAATTCCACTGGCTATCTACTTTGTGTTGATGTTCTTTGTCAGCTTCTTCGTTGGTAAGAAAATGGGCATCGACTACGACAAAAATGCGTCGATTGCCTTCACAGCAACAGGCAACAACTTTGAATTGGCTATTGCGGTTTCTATCGCGGTGTTTGGCCTAAACTCAGACCAAGCTTTTGCTGGTGTCATTGGTCCACTGATCGAAGTGCCTGTATTGATTGCTTTGGTGAACGTAGCATTGCGAATGAAAACCAAATATTATGGTTAACCTAAAAAGCACAAAAAATAAAAAAGCGGTAAAACATTAACTCACCACCGTTTTAATATACTCACTGGGCGTTAGGCCGAACTTACTTTTAAAGCGTTGGCTAAAACGCCCCTCTGACTGATAACCACACAACTGTGCGAGCAGCGCAACGTTATACGAGCCATTTTGCATCAAGTAAAGTGCGTGATTTAAGCGGACTTCTGCCAATACTTCGCGATACTGAGTACCTTCTTGTTTCAGTTTGCGTATCAATGTTGCTCGGCTCATAGCAAAGTGCCCCGCGACCATATCTAATGGATGCTCCTCCCCTGGAGAGCGCGATAAGTAACGACTAAGTTTCTGACTAAAAGAGATATGTGAACTCGAGAACAACCGATGCAATAACCCTCTCTCAGCTAGCTGCTGATATAGGCCCATAATCCAATAGCGTTGTGTCGCTTCACTTAAGCTTTCCCGCTCAAACGAAAACAAAGCATTTAACGTCGCTTGCAATGCTTTATCTGTCTCAACAACGGGTACATAGTTTCCTAATGCGTTGCTCATGCTTAGCTCCAACATTTCATCGCTAGGCACACAGTGAAAACTGAACATTCGAGAAAGAAATCGCCCTTGTAGAGGAAGATTTTCAAAATTTAGGGATGCATTTGCTTCACAAAGCATGATATTTGGATGATGGATGTCGAGTACTCCATCTTTCCAGAAAAGATGTTTACTCCCCTTAACAATCTGAATAAGGCTTGGGGAGTGAATCCTGACATTACGAAGCTTCTGCTGCTGCTCCGCACGAAACAGCGTAACCTGATATTGGTGACCCATTCTCTCCCCTTATATTCAATTATCGCGTGTAAGTCGTGGTTAATGTCGCTTTACCCAAAGCAACACTATTCAAAGTAAACCCTACAATGGCTGGTGGCGTGTTTTCATCCAAATTCAGTTCTTCAGTTGGCAATGCCCACACCGTAAACTGGTAACGATGCATCCCATCATTCTTTGGAGGACACGCGCCGCCGAACCCCGTTGTGCCGTAGTCAATACGAGATTCTTTGCCGCCTAACTTGTTCATATCAATGCCTCGAGGCAGTTCGCTAACGGTGGATGGAATATTAAACGCTATCCAATGCCAAAAACCACTGCCTGTTGGCGCGTCGGGGTCATACACGGTGATCGCAAAACTTTTTGTGCCCTTTGGAGCTTCTTTCCACATCAATTGTGGTGATTGATTCCCGCCATCACATCCCCAACCAGAGTATTCAAATGTCTTCGCCATCGGGTGGCCTTCTTGAATATCTCTACTCACGAGTTCAAATGCATGGGCAGAACCGACCGCAAAAACACTCAATGCCAAAACTGATTTGTAGATCGCTTTCATGTTTTTCTTCCTTTCAATGAATTCAACACTAGTGTAAGTACCCAGCAGTCCGAATCCTTGTCAGTAAGTATCAAAAAACACAAAATAATCTATAATTTTGACACTTTAAGATTCTAACACAAATTTCTTACTCTCTTAATTGCACTTGGTTTATGCTAATTAATCGCTCACGGAACAAGGAAGGAAAATGGAATTGGATATCTACGTGGTGGACGCCTTCACCGATACGCAATTCAAAGGCAACTCAGCAGCGGTCGTACCGTTAGAGGAATGGCTAGCCCCAGAATTGATGCAAAATATCGCGACAGAAAACAACTTGTCGGAAACGGCTTTTCTAAAATCCATTGGCGCAAACCGATATGAGATTCGTTGGTTCTCTCCGATTACTGAAATCGATTTCTGTGGACACGCAACACTGGCCTCTTCGTTAGTGCTGTTTGATGAGTTTGGCATTAATGGCACGATTGAATTTCATACTCTGGAAGTAGGAACCCTCACCGTAGAGAAGAATGCGCAAGGTAAGATCGAGATGACGTTCCCTGCTCGTCCTCCAAAAGCCGTTTCTGATATTCCCTCGGCATTGATTGATGGCCTAAGTTGCGATGTGGAACGCGTACTGCTTAGCCCTCAAGCGTATTTCGTGGTGGTCGGCAACCAGCAGGAGGTACTTGAGGTTCAATACCGTTCAGAGCACCTCAAGACACTCGCTCCTTACGATGTGGTCGTTACCGCGAAAGGTGATCAACAAGACTTTGTATCGCGTTACTTTTGGCCTGCAAATGGTGGTGACGAAGACCCCGTAACCGGCTCGATTCACGCTGGATTAGCACCATTCTGGGCAGAAAAATTAGGCAAAACATCACTGGTTGCTTACCAAGCTTCTCAGCGCGGAGGTATTCTTCATTGTGAAGTTATTGGCGAACAAGTAAGAGTGTCTGGCGACGGCGTGCTCTACATGAAAGGCAAGATTTTTGTTTAAATGATATTCATGTAATCAACTTAAAAGAGCCAAGTAAAGCACGGCTTCCGCAGGATCAAGCCAACTTCAATAATTAATCAATTGATGAATATTGAAGGAATTAACTTCCTAGCCGGACAAAACTGACTCACGTTACACTGAATGCAGTCCCATACTCTTCTATAGCTTGATACGAGTTCGAGCTCACCTTCTTAGAGGAAGCGTCGCATGATGAAGCGAATCATTCTTGGCACCCTAGCCCTGACTCTTTTAACTGCCTGTTCCAAAGATGACGGACAGCAAGCCCTTGGTACACTAGAACGTGACCGCGTAACCTTCACTGCCACCTCTAGCGAGATAATTCGTGCCCTACCCATTAAGGAAGGCAGCCAAGTCACCGAAGGAGAAGTGCTGGTTCAGCTCGATACAAAGAACCAAGAAGCCGTTTTAGCTCACGCCGTTGCCGAACAAGCCAAGGCTGACGCCTATCTTTTGAAATTGACCAATGGTGAGCGACCAGAAGACATTGCCGCAGCGCAAGCTCGCGTTGCCAGAGCGGAAGCTCAATTGATTGAAGCGCAAAAGAACTACCAACGTAAAGCGGAGTTAGTTCGTAAAAAACTCATCAGCCAATCAGAAAAAGACACCGCTTTAGCAGCCAGAGATTCTGCCCGTGCAGAGCTAGACTCCTCACAAGAAGAGTTCAGCAAACTGACGGCTGGCTCTCGCCCTGAAGATATTGAACAAGCGAAAGCCGCACTCATGGCAGCAAAAGCCGATGTGGCACTGCAAGAACAAAAACTGGCAGAACTCACCATCACCGCCACGCGAGATGGCTTGTTAGATAACCTACCGTTTAACCTTGGCGAACGCGTTCCTGTGAATGGCGTGGTTGCTGTAATACAAGCCAGTCGCGTCCCATACGCTCGCGTTTATGTTCCTGCCAACTACCGAGTCGATTTTGTCCCGGGTAAAACGGTTAACGTGCATGTAGATGGCGTTGAGCAACCTTATAGCGGCACCGTTCGTTGGGTTGCGACTGAGCCTTCATTTACGCCTTATTTCGCGCTTACCGAAGAAGAACGCTCGCGTTTGATGTACCTTGCAGAAGTCGACCTACAAGACTCCGCACAATCCTTGCCTTCGGGCATTCCAGCGCAAGTGGATTTGGTGGAGTAAGCCAATGACCGAATACGCGATTCAAGCTGAAAATGTGGTGAAGAAGTTTGGTGACTTCACCGCCATCAACAACATCACGCTTAATGTGCCCAAAGGCAGTATTTATGGTTTTCTTGGTCCTAACGGCTGTGGCAAATCGACAACTATTCGTGTGTTAACTGGCTTACTTAGCCCAAGCGAAGGCAATGTCGATGTACTCGGGCTAGAGATCCCAAAACAATCTGAGCTTCTGCGCCTCAAGATTGGCTACATGACGCAAAAGTTCTCCCTCTATGATGACCTGACGGTTCAAGAGAATCTTGAGTTTATTGGACAAATCTTTGGTATGGAAACCAAGGCGCTGAAAGCTCGCATCGAAGAACAACTAGCCACCTACGGTCTCGACCAATTGCGTAAACAGCGCGTCGGTGGAATGAGTGGCGGCCAGAAGCAACGCTTGTCTCTCGCCGCAGCCACTATGCACAAACCAGAACTGTTGTTTCTCGATGAACCCACATCTGCGGTTGACCCAGAGAACCGACGCGATTTCTGGGAGCAGTTGTTTGACCTCTCTGACCAAGGCACGACGATTCTGGTCACTACGCACTACATGGACGAAGCAGAACGCTGTCATCGTCTAGCGATTATGGAAGCGGGCGAAATCCGCGCCGATGGTGAGCCAGAAGAACTCATGGCGCAAATGGGCGTTAACATCGTCGAAGTCAAAGCGGACAACCTACGCGAGCTAAAAGAGAAAGTCATTCAGCGCGAAGAAGTACGCTCAGCCGCACAGCTCGGCATTCGCTTACGCATTTTGATCCACCAGCACATCGAACAACCGATCGAATGGTTAACCCAAATCTTTCCTGAGCTTGAGGGCTGCGAGATGAACATTGCTCGCCCGAGCTTGGAAGATGTGTTTGTCAGCGTGACGGGAGAAGGTCGCCAATGATGAAATCTATTGCCCGCATGAAAGCGGTGATGATCAAAGAGATCCGTCAGCTTTCACGTGACCGCATTACCTTTGGCATGGTCGTAATGATCCCCCTGATTCAGCTTCTGCTATTCGGCTTTGCCATTAATACGGATATTCGCAACATCCCCGTTGGCGTCGTCGATCAAAGTGGCAGTACTGCCGGGCGTGTAATTACCGAGTCCGTCAAAGTCACGCAAGTGGTCGATGTGGTCGAAACCTTCGCTACCGCTTCTGAAGCAGAACAAGCCATTCAAGACGGTTTGGTGCGAGCGGCTTTAATTTTGCCTAGCGACTTAACCCAACGTATGGTGCATGGGCGAGAGCTTGGGCAGTGGATTGTAGATGGTTCAGACACCATGATCAGCTCGGCAATTCTCTCACTACAAACCATGCCGTTAACGGATTTTGATTTTGAGATACGCCCTGCCCCAACCAAAACCTTTGAAGTTGCGCTGTATTACAACCCGAGTCGGCGCTCGGCGGTGAACATTGTCCCCGGTTTATTGGGCGTGATTCTAACTATGACGATGATCTTGTTCACCAGTGCAGCCATTGTTCGAGAACGAGAACGCGGCAATTTAGAGTTACTGATTACTACGCCAATCCACTCCATCGAGCTCATGGTGGCGAAGATCATTCCCTACATCTTTGTTGGTCTGATTCAGGTGTTTATCATTTTAGGCTTGGGGCACTGGATATTTGGTGTGCCGATAAACGGCGCCATTAGTCAGATATTGTTTGGCACGCTGTTGTTTATCGCCGCGAGTTTAACCTTAGGTCTGGTGATATCCACCATTGCGACGACACAACTTCAGGCCATGCAGATGACGGTGTTTATTCTTTTGCCGTCGATTCTTCTGTCCGGATTTATGTTCCCTTATGAAGGAATGCCCGTCGCGGCACAATGGATATCAGAAGCCCTACCAGCCACACATTTCATGCGTATTATTCGGGGTGTGGTGTTGCGCGGTGCAGATTTAATGGAGCTATGGCGAGATACAGTCTGGCTACTGGGCTTTACGGTGATAGGTTTAATTGTTGCGTCATTGCGCTTCAAAAAATCACTCGATTAACCCATCAGATTCCAAAACTAAAAACGCCTCCGGATTTGGAGGCGTTTTTGTTGAATCATCAATTATCGTAGCGAGATCAGTAGTACTCACCTAAAGAGCAATCGTGCAGGTCTGAAATGCTATAACTTCTTAGCGAATTGATTTTGAAGTTGAAAACCACTTGTTTGCATACGTTGCGACTGCGGTCGCTATAGGTGATGTAACCTTCGCTGTATGCACGTTTACCGCTGGTTGAGGTGATATCTGCGTTCAACTCCAGATGCGCCTTGTGCGCTTCTACACGTTCCATCATCTCATGTACGTCAAGCCACTCTTCACGGTTGGCCATTTGGATCAGCATCGATTCCGCCTGTGTTTCTAGCTTTTGCGGATAAACGTAAAAACGGTTATAGGCAAAATAGGCGCTCATTAAAATAAGTATTAACACTGCTGAGGTAGTTCTTGTCATACAAGTTGCCTCTTATCATTATGAATTTCTGCTTTTCTCTATATTCTCAGTATAGGAAGCGGATGGAGTTTAGGTTAAAGAATTCACCCAAATAACAACTTAAGGTCAGAGTCCGTCAATTCCATGACAAGCCACACCACGATTTAACCTAATTCTAAATAACTAGACACTTTACCAATAGAAAGTACTAACTCATTGCCCGATTAGAGTCGTCACCAACCTGTGATCAGAGCCATTCGGTTGATCTGTCGATGCTCTTGAACAGATTCTCCGATTTGAGTTTTCTGACTTAAGCCAGAGGTGATCAATCCCTATCATGGCGAAAGCAGGAACCGGCAAGCCTTTCACTGATGTTGGCCAACTGGCAACAGGTTGAGTTTGGAAACGAGAAAACAGCCCATTAAACCTCGGGCTTGAAGCAGAAAGATTGAAATCCCCTATCACGATCATTTCTGGTGTTGGGTACAAATCGGTAAGGGTTTCTATGGTTCGAATCAGTGCATTGCGGCGTTGCCATAACGGCTCAGTTCTTGGCGAGGGCGGATGCGCCGTCATTAAGGTAATTGGGTTGTCCACTTGCCATGTTGCTCGAATCACCTCTTGACCATCTGGGGTGTGATAAATCGAAACAGGCTCCAAAGGATAGCGGCTCAAAATCATCTGATTTGACGGGTAACCAACACCGCGCTGGCCGCCATAATAGAAAGGATAAATGTCGTCAAGAAGATGAAGCTTCTCCCCCACTTGAGGCGAGAGCTCTTGCATCACCACCAAATCCGAAGGGTGTTTAAGCAAGTAATTAATGAACTGATTAATGTCCGGATTTTCGTAGAACAGGTTGAATTGGACTATTGTCAGCGGATTTTCGCAGGTTTGGTTGTTTGTGATTTGAGTGGGTAAGAGAAACGCAATAGAAGCGAAGCCGATTAAAGCAGAGAAAATGGCTTTCGCCCAGTGACGACAAACCAAAAGTACCAAAGCAAAACCTAGGTAGACGAATAAAAGGAGAGCGGGAATCGAAGTTAGATTCTCCGCCCACCAAATATCATGATATTGCCTTGCCACCAGCCAAATTGAGGCAGGTAGAAACAACACAACCCATTTAATGACTCTCAGCACACGCACGGCTCATTTAGCGATTACATATCATAAGCTTATATGTAATCGCCCAACTCGCCAGTGCACTGCTGAACTGTATCTAAACAGATTGGCTTAAATGGAATGAACCGCTTCCGTTGCAGGCTCTGTGAGCAGCGCTTTTTCGCTCACTTCCACTTTAACCGCAGCAACTTTGAACTCAGGGATCTTCGCATGTGGATCAGTCGCCGTTGTCGTTAGGCGGTTCACTGGCGACTCAACAAAATGGAATGGGATGAACACCACTCCTTTTTGAATTCGCTTAGTCACAAAAGCATTAATCTCAATGCTGCCGCGACGTGTAGACACTGTCAGACGCTGACCATTACTGATACCTAGCGCTTCTGCGTCTTCCACGCTCACCATCGCACGTGGACCAGCAAGGTTATCCAACCCTTTGGTTTTGCGCGTCATGGTGCCAGTGTGGAACTGCTCAAGTACACGACCTGTAGTAAGCACCAGTGGGTACTCTTCATCTGGCAGCTCAGCCGCATAACGGAACGGTACGCCCACCATTTGCCCTTTACCACGAGTAAACTGGGTTTGGTGCATGATGCGCGTACCTGCCGGGTTGTTCTTGTTGCTCGGCCATTGCACGCCATTTGGCGTGATCGCCTCCCAACGAAGGCCTGCGTATTGAGGTGTCACTCGTGCGATTTCATTAGTGATATCAGACACGCAGCGGTAGTCCCAATCACTGCCCATGGCATTGGCGATCTCTTGGATAATCCACCAATCTTCTTTCGCTTCACCCGGTGCCGTGACAACCGGATTCACACGCTGAACACGACGCTCCGTATTGGTGAAGTGACCCGCTTTCTCTGCAAACGAGCAAGAAGGCAGAACCACATCCGCGTATTGTGCAGTCTCCGTTAGGAAGATGTCTTGCACCACTAAGAAATCGAGCGCTTCTAAACCTTCAATCACGTGCGCTTGGTTCGGGTCACTCAACACTGGGTTCTCACCCATGATGTACATACCACGAACGTCACGATGGCAAGCTGCATCGATAATTTCAGTCAACGTTAACCCGTGCTCAGACGGCAGATTTGGCGCGTTCCATTCAATCGCAAACTTCTGACGCACAATAGGGTTGTATACCTTTTGATAGCCCGGGTAGCAATTTGGCAAAGCGCCCATATCACACGCGCCTTGCACGTTTGATTGACCACGCAGCGGGTTGATACCACCACCTTCAATACCGATGTTGCCACACAGCAATTGCAGGTTAGCGATAGAACGCACGTTGTCATGACCTGTCGTGTGCTGAGTAATACCCATCGAGTAGTAAACAGCCGTACGATCTGCCGTACCGATCATGCGCGCCATTGCTTGAATGTCTTCAGCTTTTACGCCCGTCACCAACTCCACTTTATCGAGATTGTAAGCTGGCGACATCACTTCTCGCAACAAGGTATCAAAGCCGTCGACACGTTCTTCGATGTACTCTTGATCGTACCAACCGTTCTTGATGATCTGCTGCATGACGCCATTTAAAAGCATCACATCCGTACCCGGACGGTGCGCCATGTACAACTCAGCATGCTCTGCCATATCGACACGTTTCGGGTCAGCCACAATCAAGCGAGCGCCGTGGTGACGAATGGCTTGTTTGATATGTGAAGCGATAATCGGGTGCGCCGATGTAGTATCCGAACCAATAATAAAGATCACATCCGAGTGCTTAATGCTTGGAATGTCGTTGGTCATTGCACCACTACCGAGTGATGCCTCAAGACCGGTTACACTCGATGCGTGACACAAACGCGCACAGTGGTCGACGTTATTGGTGCCCAATTCACGGCGGACAAATTTTTGGAACGCGTAGTTGTCTTCATTGGTGGTTTTTGCTGAAGAGAAACCCGCTAATGCGTTGCTGCCAAAATCTTGCTTGATGCCAGAGAACTTGCTCGCAATCAGTTTAATTGCCTCTTCCCAGCTTGCAGGCTGCAACCAACCGTCTTTGCGAATCAATGGCGTGGTAAGACGCTCTTCACTGCCAATGAAGTCAAAACCAAAGCGCCCTTTCACACAAAGCATGCCTTGGTTCACCGGCGAGTCACCGCCTTTCACGTAACGAATCGTATTGGTTGCTTCGTCCACGAACATAGTCAACTTACAGCCCACACCACAGTATGTACAAATGGTGTCGACCGCTTTCAGATCTTCAGTGCGACCTTGCGAACGGTCACGACTATCGACCATCGCCCCCGTTGGACATACTTGAACACACGCACCACATTGCACGCAGTTCGAATCGCCCATCAGAGTTAAACCATTCTTGTTACTTCCAAAGTGTGGACGATCGTCTGGACGTAACGCAGGGCGACCTTGTTTATCGCACACAAAGTTCAGTACACCGTGCACGGCTTTGTCGCGACACGCTTGGATGCACTGACCGCAGCTAATACAGCGGTTAGCATCAAACTCAATAAACTCAGAACTGCGGTCAACTTCGTACTTATGACGCAAGTCTTTCGCACGAAAATCTAACCAATCTTGGTGTGATTTAATCTGAAAGGAGAAGTCAAAGCTTTGCTCAGCTTCATATTCAGTGGAGTAATCACGCAGCGCACAATCGGTATTTGCCTGACAGCCACATTCTAGACAGCGCGCCGCTTCCTTCATCGCTTCTTCGTTATCAAAGCCTAACTCCACTTCAGCGAAGCTTTGCTCGCGTTGTGCTGGAGTCAGTTCAGGCATGATAGAGCGAGCGACTTTTTGGATGTTCTCGAAGTGAAGCGGGTCGACTTGAGAAAGTTTCTTCTCTTTTCGTGAGTTGAACGCCGCCTTTGGCATATCCGCCATATCGCCATTCAAAAACAGGTCAATGGCTTTTGCCGCAACGCGACCATCACCCACTGCTTCAACTGCCGTTGCTGGACCACGGCGGAAATCACCAATACTGAAGATGTTACCCGTGCCTGTGTGCATGGTCTTTTCATCTGCATCGGAGGTGTTCCAACGCGTAAGTGGAATCGACAAATCTTCTCCTTCGAGGAAGCTCAGATCTGGCTTTTGCGATACTGCCGCAATCACGGTGTCGAACTCTTCGGTGAAGAACTCGCCTGTTGGTTTAGGGCTTCGACGACCAGATGCATCTGGCTCACCCAATGCCATGCGCTCTAGACGAATCGCATTCACGCGTCCGGTTTCATCGGCAAGATTTTCAGCAGGGTTGGTCAAGAAGTGGAATTTCACCCCTTCGTGTTCCGCTTCGACAATCTCGTAGTCTTCTGCTGGCATTTCGTCACGAGTACGACGATAAATCAACGTGGTGTCGGCACCAGCACGACGCGCAGTACGAGCACAGTCAATTGCCGTGTTACCACCACCGATCACCGCGACTTTCTGACCCGTGACGTAGTTTTGCTCAGTAACGTAATCTTTTAGGTAATCAACGCCTAAGTAGCAACCTTCAAGGTCACTGCCTGTGTAATGCATTTCGACCGCTTGAGACGCGCCGACAGCCAAACACACTGCATCGTATTCTTCGCTCAATTGAGAAAGTGTGAAATCCACACCCAGTTTTTGGTTGGTGCGAACCTGCATGCCATTACGGCACATCAATTCGATTTCTTTATCGAGAATGTCTTTTGGTAGGCGATATTCTGGAATGCCATAACGCAACCAACCGCCCGCTTTTGGCATGGATTCAAAGACCGTAACGTCGTAGCCTTCATTCGATAAGTAGTAGCCAGCCGTTAGACCACCAGGACCACCGCCAACAACGGCAATGTTCAAACCTTTGCTTGATTTCTTTTCTGGTACGTAGGCTTCATGCGCAGATAAATCCGCATCCGCGGCATGACGTTTTAGCTGACGAATTGCAATTGGTTCATCGACTAACGAGCGGCGACATTCGCTCTCACAAAATGCAGGGCATACGCGGCCAATCGATAACGGCATAGGCAGCGTACGCTTAATCACTTCAATCGCTTTTTGATGATCGTTCTGTGCGATGTGATAAAGGTACGATTGGATATCTACACCCGCTGGACACGCGGTTTTACATGGCGCTTCACAATCGGCGTAATGGTCCGTCATGATGCGGTTGAGTGCTTTTCTGCGGTGCTCGCTTAATTGTTCTGATTGCGTGACCACATTAAGGCCGCGGTAAACTTCGAGTTCACACGCACGCTTAGTACCGCCACTTTCGACTTCAACTACACACAAGTCACACGGTACTTTTTCATTACTTTTGTTCATTCCGCACAGCGATGGGATCTCGACCCCACACACTTTTGCTGCTTCTAAAAGGGTTAGACCCTCTTCTACAATTCTATATTTTCCATCGATGACAATTTCTATCATGCAACCCCCGCAGCAAAGCAAATCCAAATCTGCACAAGTAAAACCATACATTCTATAAGGATAATGATTTGTAAGACAAGTTAGTGTGATGTAAAACTTATAAACCACATTTTTCACGTGTCATAAAAAGCGAGGGCTTCTTTCGCTAACTTTCAACACTCGGTGTTTAACAAACGTTTTACTCCCTCGAAAGTGCGAAAACTGAAGGGTTGGACTATTTTGATAATAAGAGTAATAAATGATTGACCTTACCCTTAGGTTAACCTTTAGAATCGAAGGGTTTTCATCATTTTCATCAAACACATGGGAAAGGGTATGCACTTAAAATCGCTGCATACAATCTGGTTAACTCTCTTCACGACGCTAGTACTATTGGTATCTAGTGTGGCGAACAGTGAGCCGTTGATGAATATTCAAATGATGTCTACTGGCATGGCTCATCATCCTTCTATGATGAGTGACAGCGAACACTGCGGTATGCCTGGCATGATGGACGTCTCCATGACAGACGCTTCTCTGTCCGAAGATGGCGATGCAAGAGAAACCAGCATGAACTGTGGTGGAGGCTCCGGCATGGTTCATACCTGCTGCACTGCCGCGTGTACGATAGTTTTCGTCCCCCTACCGAATCCTATCAATAGCCCAATGCCCGTCGTCTATCGCGCAACCATTACTCCTGAAGTTGCTTCCCCAGTCGTACACGTCAGCCGCGACCTGTACCGACCTCCTATAGCCTAAATCCGTCCTAGCATTCGACCCTGCGCGTGTATCGCAGGTTGTTTTAATGCGCCTGAACGATGAGGTAACAAGGCTTTACTGTTCCCGCAATAAAATCCGCACCTCCATCGATCCGGCGAACACTGGATTTAGATTATGGATATCAAACCATACCGCTTAGCTGCACCTATTTTTATGGTGGCTCTGGTCGCTGCGCCAACCTTGGTTAACGCCGCAGGTAAAGAGACGCACGCAGCGCAAAATTCCGCATCAAGTGAGCGAGCTTCAACGACCAAGCTTGCCCAACTGATCAACGTCGCTTTGAGTAACGATGGCAATCGTAAGCAATACTCTGCGCAATCTGCTGCCATGCGTGAAACGGGCGTCGCGAGCGCGACCTTGATGGACCCAAAACTGAAAGTGGGTTTTGGCGGCTTGCCTGTCGACAGCTTCAAATTCGATGAAGACCCAATGACCAACATCTCCGTTGGTTTAATGCAACAGTTTGAGCGTGGCTCTACGCTTGATTTACAGCAGAAGAAAGCCAATCAACAAGCCGACGGCCTTGGGCTTCAAGTTCATGCTCGTGAGCTTGAGGTAGCCAACAGCATGACTCAACTTTGGTTAGAGCTTGGTTACCAGCAACGCGCTGAGCAAATCTTGCTTGAGAACCGCAAGTTGATGAAGGAGATGGAAAGCTTTATTCAAACCAACTATTCGATTGGTAAGAGTGAAGCGCAAGACCTACTCAATGCTCAATTACAAGTCAGCAAGTTGGATGAGAAACTGCAAGCCAACGCACAAATGCAACGTCGTCTTATCTCTCAACTCTCCGAATGGTTGGGGTCAGATTGGTTGGCGAATGAACAGGCCCTGCATGCGAGCAATCAACTTAATTGGGACACACTGAACAGCAAACTTGCTGCCAGTCAGGGTTCCACCAAGCATTATCAGCAACTCAGCCAACACCCGATGGTTAAGATGACCGACGTCAGCATTTCTGCCAATAAAACGCAGGTGGAAATTGCTGAGCAAGCCTACAACCCGCAGTTTGGCGTCGAAGTAATGTACGCCTACCGCCAAGCCGACAACATGATGGGTGAGCCAGCATCAGACTTGGTCAGCGCTTACCTCACCATGGACATTCCGTTGTTTACGGGTGACCGCCAAGATCGCAATCTCGCGGCCGCTCAATACCAAGTTGGCGCGGCACAATCACAAAAGGACACCTTACTAACGCAGATGAATGCCAAGGTGAACACTTTGCTGGTTGATCGCGGCAACTTAACCCAACGCTTAGAACGTTATCAATCCACCTTATTGCCTCAAGCGAAAGCGCGCATCCAAGCCGTTGAGCGGGGTTATCAAAACAACACAGCGCAGTTTAACGATGTGATTTCCGCCACGACTGACGAGTTGGCTCTGCAATTGGAGCAACAACGCCTACTGACCGATCTCAACATCGCAAACAGCAATTTAGCCACCCTACTCGGTGGTTTCGACTATCAAGTGGCTTCACCGGAAGCTCGCTCTATTTCGACATATTAATTTGTGATTCCCCAAGACAGTTGGGGCTACAGCTAGGCGGCAAACGAGAGAATCCCATGAGCACTTTCCCTAACAAACTAAGGGATCTGCTATGTGATTTGGGTGAACGAGAGCAGGCAACAACGCTGTAGCGTCAAATGTGAAGGGGAAAATAAGGTAAAACAATGAAAACATTTAAAATTGCAACCATCGCGCTGATTGTTGGTGGTGCTTTAGGGTTTGGTGCTAATCATTTTCTTACGGGCTCGACTCACGACATGAGTGCTATGGGTGGCGAATCTGCTGCAAGCTCTAATGATCCGCTTTACTGGGTTGCCCCAATGGATCCGAATTACAAACGCGACAAGCCGGGTAAGTCCCCAATGGGCATGGATTTGATTCCGGTTTACGCAGAAGACCTATCCGGTGAACAAGACGCACCGGGTACAGTGACTATTGACCCTTCAGTAGAGAACAACCTCGGGGTTAAAACCGCAAACGCGACACTACAACAGCTATCACCACGCATCGAAACGGTTGGCTATATTGCCTTTGATGAAAGTCTGTTATGGCAAACCAACGTTCGTGTGGCGGGTTGGGTAGAAAAACTCTACATCAATGCCGTGGGTGAGAAAGTGAAGAAAGGCGATGTGCTTTTCACTCTCTACTCTCCTGAACTGGTTAAAGCACAAGAAGAATTGCTGAATGCGTACCGCACTGGCCGCAAAGGTCTTGTAAAAGGCGCGACCGAACGCTTGGTAACGCTTGGTGTTGACCGCGCTCAAATCAAATCCATTACTCGTAGTGGTAAAGCATCGCAAACCATTGAAATCAAAGCGCCTGCTGATGGCGTTATCGCGAGCTTAAACGTGCGTGAAGGTGGCTATTTATCCCCTGCTCAAGCGGTGATCAGTGCAGGTCCTTTGGACAATGTTTGGGTTGATGCAGAAGTCTTTGAGCGTCAAGCACACTGGATGAAAGCGGGCTCTCAAGCCACGATGACCCTTGACGCGATTCCGGGCAATGAATGGCAAGGTGTCGTAGATTACGTGTACCCAATCCTCGATCCGAAAACACGTACGTTGCGTGTGCGTCTTAAATTCCCTAACCCAGATGGCGCATTGAAGCCAAACATGTTCGCCAATATTGCCTTGCAGCCTGTCACTGACGACGCAGTGTTAACGATTCCTAAGTCATCTGTTATCCGCTCTGGCGGTATGACTCGCGTTGTTCTGGCGGAAGGTGATGGCAAATACCGTTCTGCTCGAATTGAAGTTGGCCGCGAAGCTGGCGAACAAATCGAAGTATTACAAGGACTTAAACAAGGCGATAAGATCGTTACTTCATCTCACTTCATGCTCGATTCTGAATCAAGCCAGTCTGCGGATCTGTCTCGCATCAATGGTGTAGAAGCAGCGGCAGAAACAGCATGGGCCAAAGGTGAGGTCACAGACGTAATGAAAGATCACCGCATGCTGACCATCAACCACCAGCCTGTACCAGAATGGGATTGGCCGGGCATGGTAATGAACTTCACTTTCGCAGATGGCGTTGAGATGGGTGACTTGAAAAAAGGTCAGGCTATCGAATTTGAAATGCAAAAGACGGAGTCCGGTCAGTACCAAATCGTTGACTATAAGGCAGACAACAGCGTCATTGCAGCAGAAGTTTGGCTAACTGGTGACATTAGCATGCTGATGGCTGATTTTGGCATGATCACCTTAAACCACCTACCGGTTGCAGAATGGAACTGGGATGCAGGTGAGATGAACTTCTCTGTGGGAGAAGACGTTGATCTATCGGGTTTTGAAGAAGGACAGAAAGTTCGGTTTCTAGTTGAAAAACAAGGATCTGACTACGTTCTTAAACAGCTAGTTCCTGCAACAACAGCCGTCGAGGGTTAATTATGATCAATGCTATTATTCGTTGGTCACTGAGCAACCGATTCCTAGTGTTGGTCGCGACCTTAGCCCTTGTATTAGGCGGACTTTACAGTGTAAAGAATACGCCTGTTGATGCGATTCCGGATCTTTCTGATGTGCAAGTGATCATCAAGACAAGCTATCCGGGTCAAGCTCCTCAAGTCGTCGAGGATCAAGTTACTTACCCACTCACCACCGCCATGCTTGCCGTGCCGGGTGCTGAGACGGTTCGTGGCTACTCTTTCTTTGGTGACTCTTACGTTTATATCATTTTCAACGATGATACCGACATGTACTGGGCACGTTCACGCGTGTTGGAGTACTTGAGCCAAGTAGCACCAAAGCTGCCACCGAACGCAAAACCAACCCTAGGTCCTGATGCAACGGGCGTGGGCTGGGTTTACAGCTACGTATTACAAGACAAAACCGGCAAGCATGATTTGGCGGATCTTCGCAGCCTGCAAGACTGGTTCTTGAAGTACGAATTGCAAACCGTTGATGGCGTTTCTGAAGTTGCGACCGTGGGCGGCATGGTGAAGCAGTATCAAGTGCAGATTGACCCTGCCAAGCTTCGTGCTTACAACCTCACTCTGCAACAAGTGAACATGGCAATCCAAAACGGTAACCAAGAAACCGGCGCGTCCGTTATCGAAGTGGCCGAAGCCGAGCACATGGTTCGTACCACGGGTTACCTAACCAGCATTGAAGACATAAAATCACTGCCGCTAAAAGTCACCGAGAAAGGCACGCCGTTGCTATTAGGAGACATCGCAGACATTAACCTTGGTCCACAAATGCGACGAGGTATCTCAGAGTTGAATGGCGAAGGTGAAGCAGTGGGTGGCGTTATCGTAATGCGCTTTGGCGAGAACGCCAGTGAAGTGATTGCGAAAGTCAAAGACAAACTCGCAGACCTGCAACGCAGCCTACCAGAAGGCGTGGAAATTGTTGCAACCTACGACCGCTCTACCCTTATCGATTCAGCGGTAGAAAACCTATGGAAGAAGCTTGCAGAAGAGTTCATCGTCGTTGCGATTGTGTGCGCGTTGTTCTTATTCCACATTCGTTCTTCATTGGTTATCGCTCTGAGTCTACCGGTCGGTATTCTCACTGCGTTTATCGTAATGCATTGGCAAGGCATCAATGCCAACATCATGTCCCTTGGTGGTATCGCGATTGCCATCGGTGCCATGGTGGATGGTGCAATCGTGATGATTGAAAACGTTCATAAGCACATTGAACGAACGCCACTGACCGACAAAAACCGCTGGCAAGTAATCGGCAAAGCCGCAGAAGAGGTCGGCGCACCGCTGTTCTTCTCATTGCTGATCATTACTCTTAGCTTCGTACCGGTGTTCGCCTTAGAAGGCCAAGAAGGCAAGATGTTCTCGCCGCTTGCGTTCACTAAGACGTACGCCATGGCAGCGGCAGCAGGTTTGGCAATCACGCTCGTGCCTGTACTTATGGGCTACTTCATTCGCGGTAAGGTGTTACCGGAACACAAAAACCCAGTTAACCGTGGCTTGGTCGCGCTGTACCGCCCGCTGTTGAATACCAGCTTAAAATACCCTAAGACCATGATTGTTATCGCATTAGGTCTGATGGCGTCGGCTTACTACCCAACCAGTAAACTGGGTAGCGAGTTCATCCCGCCGCTGGATGAAGGCGACTTGATGTACATGCCAACGACCTATCCGGGTATCTCAATTGGTAAAGCACGCGAGCTTCTACAACAAACCAACAAGCTGATCAAAACCGTTCCTGAAGTGAAAACCGTATGGGGCAAGATTGGCCGAGCTGAGACCGCAACCGATCCAGCGCCACTCACCATGATTGAAACCGTGATTCAGTTGAAGCCACGCGATCAATGGCGCGAAGGGGTAACAACCGAGTCACTGCGCAAAGAGTTCGACAAGTTGGTTCAGTTCCCTGGTCTTACTAACGCTTGGGTAATGCCTATCAAAACGCGTATCGACATGTTGGCAACGGGCATCAAAACCCCTATCGGCATTAAGATCGCCGGACCTGATCTGAAAGTGATTGAGAAGATCGGTTCTCAGCTGGAGCCAATTCTTAATGGCGTACAAGGCACGGCATCGGTTTACGCTGAGCGTGTAGCAGGTGGTCGTTATGTCACGATCGACATTAAACGTCGTGCAGCAGCGCGTTACGGCTTAAGCATCAAAGACGTTCAGCAAGTGATCTCCACTGCGGTGGGTGGCATGAATGTGGGTGAAACCATTGAAGGCTTGGAGCGTTACCCAATCAACGTTCGTTACCCACAAGACTACCGTGATTCAGTGGTTAAACTGCAAAACCTACCGTTAGTGACACCAAATGGCGCTCGTATTGCGCTGGCTGATGTAGCGGACATTCGTTATGAAGATGGCCCTCCGATGATCAAGACAGAAAACGCACGCCCGAACGGCTGGGTATTTGTCGACATCGATGGTCGTGACCTTGGCTCTTACGTCGTAGAAGCGCAACAGGTTGTTGCTGATCAATTGGAACTTCCTGCGGGTTACTCACTGGCTTGGTCTGGTCAATACGAATACATGGAGCGTGCGAAAGACCGCTTGAGCGTCGTGGTACCAATCACCATCGCCATCATTATGCTGCTGCTTTACTTCAGCTTCCGTCGCGTCGGCGAAGTGATGATCATCATGCTTACGCTACCACTCGCTATGGTTGGTGGTTTGTGGCTCATGCATATCCTCAACTACAACTTCTCGATTGCTGTTGGGGTCGGCTTTATTGCCCTCGCAGGCGTCGCGGTTGAAATTGGGGTCATCATGCTCGTCTACCTCAACCAAGCGTGGCACTACAAAAAACTCGATGCAGAAGAGAGCCAACAGAAGCTTGAGGCGAAAGACCTAACTGATGCCATTCGTGAAGGTGCAGGCCTACGTGTTCGCCCAGTAATGATGACGGTACTGACGGTCATTATTGGTCTGATTCCGATCATGTACGGCGAAGGGACAGGATCAGAAGTCATGCAACGTATCGCCGCGCCAATGATTGGCGGTATGGCATCGGCACTGCTGCTGACGCTGTTGGTACTTCCAGCCATCTTCAAGCTGTGGAAACAACGTGAGTTGCGCCCAAACAACTCAACTCCGAGCCAAACAAGCACGCAAGCTGGCAACCAAATCGAAAACGCCGACAACACAGATCGCACTGGTAACAACGCTTAATCCCTACCTTCCCCTCAAACATGCCGTTTGGGGGGAAGCAACCAAGTTATTAATGAATTAAAACAAGGATATAAAAATGAAAAAGACACTAATCACTCTTGCTCTAGCCCTAACAACAACGACTGCGTTTGCTCAAATGGATCATTCAAACATGGACCACGCGAACATGGATCATAGCAATATGAAGCATGAAAATATGGACCACGGCAGCATGAAGATGGACCACAGTAAAATGGACCATTCAAACATGATGGATATGCCGGGCATGTCGACTGTTGGTATGCCAGCAAAAGGGGCAAAGCCAGACAAGGTGGTACACGTTATCTTGGGTGATGACATGACCATCAAGTTCAAGAAAGACGTTAAGATTGAGCCAAACGATGTGGTGCAGTTTGTAGTCATGAACACCGGTAAGATCAACCACGAGTTTACGATTGGTTCGGCTAAAGAGCAGCTAGAACATCGTGAAATGATGAAGACAATGAGCGGTGATCATATGCACGACTCGGGCAACTCTGTGACGGTAGAACCGGGTAAAGCGAAGCAATTACTGTGGCACTTCCACGGTGACAACAAGGTTGAGTTCGCGTGCAACATTCCGGGCCATGCAGAATCGGGCATGGTTAAAAAGATTGAACTGTAAGTAATTATCCAACTAGACAAAGGAGCTGATGATTCAGCTCCTTTTATTTCTGGATCAAACTATTCGTTAGCTCATGATAAGAAATTCTGAGCCAGTGTCTCTCGCTAAGATATTTTTGTGACCGAATCACCGACGTAATATATAAGCCAAACTACAGGCCTTGATAGCAACACTCTTCTCCCCATATTGAGACCGTTTAAGCGTATTGCAAAGAATCCTACATAAAATAGACATAGATTTAACAGTGTTTAGAGTACTGGCTCGTTATAGTTTACGTGACATCGCTACCGTGCGAACTAAAACTAAAATTGAAGAACACGATCCATGAAAAAGTTATTTTTGTTGGCTGGGCTAATGGTTTGCTCAACCCTAAGTTACGCGTCCCAACTGAATGAGGACATTTCTCTCCTCGAGCAACAAACCTCAAGCAGAATTGGGGTGTCAGTTTGGGATACCCAAGCAGACGAGCGTTGGGATTACCGTGGCGATGAACGCTTCCCACTCATGAGCACATTCAAAACCCTAGCTTGTGCCAAAATGCTAAGTGATATGGACAGCGGTAAGCTAAGTAAAAATGCGACCGCAAAAGTCGATGAGCGCAGTATCGTTGTATGGTCTCCAGTGATGGATAAGCTCGCAGGCCAAAACACACGCATAGAGCACGCGTGTGAAGCCGCTATGTTAATGAGTGATAATACCGCAGCCAACTTAGTATTAAATGAAATTGGCGGCCCTAAGGCCGTAACAATGTTTCTGCGAACAATTGGAGATAAAGCAACGCGCCTAGACAGAATAGAACCTCGCTTGAACGAAGCCACACCAGGCGACAGCCGCGACACAACCACACCTAACGCCATACTAAACACTCTTCGAACTTTGGTCGAAGGCGAAACGTTGTCTTATGAGTCTCGTGTACAATTAAAAATCTGGATGCAGGACAACAAAGTTTCAGACTCGTTAATGCGTTCTGTATTACCAACAGGTTGGTCTATTGCAGACCGTTCTGGTGCGGGAGGTCATGGTTCGCGTGGCATTAACGCGATTATATGGAAGGAAAATCATCGACCTGTTTACATTAGTATTTATGTCACAGAAACCGAGCTCTCACTTCAAGCTAGGGACCAACTCGTTGCGCAGATAAGTCAGTTGATTTTACAAAAGTATAAAGACAATTAAGTCACCACTCACCTGACCCTATTTGTATCCTTTTCTAGCCCTTCTCTTCCAGAAGGGCTCATTCTGTACTTCCATCTTAAAAACACCACTTATTGAGTAATGACTTACTTATAAATAGGTATAAGATTTACTTATTTAGGGTGAGTTAACGCCCACATTAAGCAACCAAATGCACACAAACGGCGATAATTGAACCATACTCTTACCAAGAAGCACATTTTCTACAAAATAGCTTCACGTAATTTATTGTTGGTATTTGCAACATTGCCAAGGAGATGTCTATTGAGACTTGAAAGAACTTTTAACCCTGATGACTTATCGATGCAAAACATGGAAAGTCCGATATGTATGCCGATAGGGTTTGTTCACTTTTTAGCTCAATCGGAAACACTACAGCAAGTACTTGATACGGTGGCAGAATGGATAAATCGCATATTTAATTCTGACCGTGCGAGTATCACACTTTATGAAAACAATGATCATTTAAAGGTCTACTCTTTCTCTGGTAGTAAAGCGATTCCCGCTGAATTTTTAGTGCCCATTCATCAAGCGTTTGTTGGCCGAGTGTTCAAAAAGCAACAACTGATGATCTGCGACGATGTTACTCAATCTGATGAGATCGATTGTGTGATGCTCGCATCCAATGGTATGGGTACGTGTATGGACGCGCCTTTAATGCACGGTAAAGTCTGCCTAGGAACGCTTAATGTTGCGCATCATCAAACGCACATTTACACAAACGAACAAGCGGCACAGCTTCAGTGCATCGCTAATTGGATTGCTTTAAACATTGCCCTTCATATACAGATCATGAAAATGGAGCACCTCGCCACGACGGATGATCTAACAGGTATTCCAAACCGCAGAGAGTTCATGCGACAAATCGAAAGCCGCCTAAATGAATACCGAACCCAGGGCATTGACTTCCATGTTGCTATTTTAGATCTCGACAATTTTAAAAGCCTCAATGACCGATTTGGTCATGACGCAGGCGATAAATCACTGATCCATGCAGTTAATACTATTAAAAGTCATCTACTTGATTGTGACTTACTTGCCAGAGTTGGCGGTGAAGAGTTTGCCATCGTATTAAGAAGTCGCTCATCACAGCAAGCTCTAGACACATTAGAAACGATTCGTAATGCACTAGAAACGACGACCGTTCAACATTCAGGTTGTGATATGAGCTTCACCGCGAGTATTGGGGTAACTCAAGTCTGTCGTCTCGACGACTCATTTGAACCACTCGTTAAACGCGCCGACTTAGCACTTTACAAGGCAAAAGAAACCGGAAGAAATCGCGTTGAGTTTCATATTGGTGAAGAAAGGTAGAAAAAATAAAAAAAGGTAGCGACTCATTGCGCTACCTTTTATCGATTCTAACCCGCTTAAAATAACTAATACGAACTTTAAGCCAGCTAAAAATAAGAATGAGCAAATTTAATTATGCTTTCTTAAGATCTTTAGCTGGGTAAGTTAGTGTTTTTTCGCCTGCTTTTACATGTGTGTAAAAACCGCCACTGCTTAAACCTGTAACAACCATTTCGCCAAGATCGATACCTTTAGTCGCTACTACTACGTCACCGATTGAAAACATATTGAATACCTTGTTTGTTTAGATTAAGACACTAAGTCGTTGCGCGGTATTTAATACGATATTAGGCAAAGCACCTAATCGAGTTTTTTATCGTAAAGATTAATTTATATTTGTCGTGAACTCTAAGTTTCCACATTGAAAATCACAGGATATTTTCCAAAAAAGATGCGCTATTCTTGTGAAATACGGTAATATTTTCTAGCATCAAGTGCGGAGGTATTCTCCGCCCTCATTGGAGAAAAATGATGAAGAAAGGCCTAAAAATGCGTGCATTAGAGCGTTCTGATTTGCGCTTTATTCATGAACTGAATAACAACCGAAATATCATGGCCTACTGGTTCGAAGAACCTTACGAGTCTTATGACGAGCTCGAAGAACTTTATCGAAAACATATACATGATGACGCTGAAAGGCGTTTTGTCGTCGAAGATGAAGACGGCATCGTAATTGGCTTAGTTGAGCTGATCGAGATTAACTACATTCACCGCAGCGCGGAATTTCAGATAATCATCGCCCCAGAGCATCAAGGCAGAGGTTATGCGACAGAGATGATTAATCGTGCGTTAGATTACTCATTCTCAATTCTTAATCTACGTAAAATCTACTTATTAGTCGCAGTGGATAACGAAGTCGCTATTCACTTATACAAAAAATGCGGCTTTATTGAAGAAGGTCACCTTGTAGAAGAATACTTTATTAACGGCGCTTACAGCGATGTTAAGCGCATGTATATATTAAAACACCAGTACCAGAAAAAGATCGAAGAAAACAACTCAATTCACTAGTTCATTCTATCAAAGTAAAAACGCAGCTATTTGGGCTGCGTTTTTATTTATTCAAATTGATATTGATATGATAATACGATGCGCTTGTCTGCTTCATCCAAATAGGTGTTGTTGTCCATGACAAACGTCATTACGTTAAACGAGTGGCGTCTGTTCACAAGGTAACCAAGACCGATCCCACCAAAGAAGCCTTTGTAATTCTCTCCTTCACTGTTTTCTGAGCCGTAAGTGCCCGCTGCGAAGCTGATTAACGTCAGCTCTTTGGTAAACGATTTCAGCGCAAATACACCAACGTAACCGCTACTGCCTGAAGAGCTCATCATATTGAAGCCATTCTCTGCACTTGGCGTGCCCGTAAAGTTAGGCTCGCTACAGTGGCTACTTTCTGCACCGTCACAAACAGGAACATCACCAGTGTTGTACGTATAGCCTGCCATTGGGAAAATTTGGAAGCCTGCTGGCTCAATCCCGAAATAACTTAGCGGCATAAAGGTACCAACGCTGTAGTTGGTTTGATCCGCGCCGTTTACGTATTCATTTTTACCGAAGTTGAAGTTCACGATACCGACCGGAAACAACCACGAGCCACCAATACGCCACTCGCTCGCATCATCATTGATACGCAGGTTAATTTTGCGCGCTTGGTCAAGCGCAAGTGAGCCCGAGAATGAGATGTTTTGATCATCAAAATCGTAGTTGTTTGCGTACGACGCGCCAAATTTCGTGATGACTTTTGTTGGGTCATCCGCCAACTTGTTTTTATTGTCTTTTACTCGATGCTCGGCACCATGAGCCAGCGTACTGACCAACAAAGTCGTACACACTAACGCTAGTTTGTTTTTCATTTTTTAGTCCTTTGAGATGTTGAATACCCGCACTTAGCTGCGCAGATATTTTTTGAATCATCACTCACTGGATGTGACAAAAGCGCCCTAACTACCTTAGATGGCGTGACAGCATCCAGTGCAGGTAGTTAGGGTAGAATGGCCTGTAAGGAAGGCGTTTTAGCGATTAGGAATGATTAGTTTTTCCAGTTGTAGCTCATGCTCATGAAGTACAGCGCAGGCTCATCAAAGCCAGCTTGTGAGCGTGGCGTTTCTGACGATTCCATCAAGATCGCTTCAAACGCGAAACCAATTGAGTTTTCTGAATCCAATTTGTAATCAATGCCTGTACCAATGCGGTACGCCTTGCCAGTAGGAACGGTAATGTCACCGTTTGATTGGCTTTCATACATGCTGGTATCGAATGCAAAACCTGCATTCCACATCATTTTTTCATTCAGTTTGTACTGAGTACCCAATGCGATTTGGTAAGTGTCTTGTGTCTCTACGCCCAGCGTGGTTGTGTATTCGCTCCAGTCTTGCCAGTTCACGTTCCACATCACCGCTAGGTCATCATTCACTTCATGGTAAGCACTGAAGATCAGTTGTTGTGGAGCAATGGAGTTACTATTGTCGAATTCAAATTCGGTTTCAGAAGAGTAAGACAACCCAAGACGCGTGCCTGGTGTTGCCTCATAAAGCACACCTACTCGGCCGTTGAGCTGAGTATCTTGGTCTTCGTCATTGAAGTTCAGGGCTCCCTTCGTTTCCACTTCATACATACCGTACTGAATGCCAAGCGCCGCACCCACAGACCAGTGATCATTGATGCGGTAAGAAGCGGAAGGTTGAATGGTTAAGGCTTGCGTCGTTGCTGTAGGAATATCTAAATGATTATTCAAAAGACCTTCGTACTCGAGGCCAAGACCGTAGTTGCCATACAGACCAATACCCAGCGTCCATTTGTCGTTTACTTGTTGGCTGTAAAATGCCGACGCCATAGGAACAAAACCAATCACGTTGCCCGCATCGCCAGTCATCGTGTCTAGTTGCGCGTCACCGTAAAGGCCAATCAGGTTACCAGAGAAAGATTTACCAGAAACATTCGCCAGACCAGCCGGGTTTGCTGCCATTACTGAGGCATCTTGCGCACGAGCCGCCATACCAGCGGATGCCAAACCAATATCCGATGCTGTTGTTTCGTAAAGGTATAACCCACCCGCTTGCGCAGCAGCACACGTCAGTAGAGAGCTCGCTACGATGATTTTTGAAAGATTTTTCATGCTAAAACCTATTATTTTTTGGGGAACCCACGCTGCGACGGTGGTTGTATATCAATGAAAGGCATTGGCCAATCGCACACAGCGTGGGGGTGTTGTGGAGTCAGTTGAAATCAGCGTTATTGCTCGCTCACCTCAAGTTCAGTGGGTTTCTTTCGCTTAAACTTCTCGCGCAGAGATTGCATCATCACGAAGAACACCGGCGTCAGCAACGTGCCTACAAACGTAGAGAGAATCATGCCGCCGAATACCGCAAAGCCCAGTGAGTGACGAGATGCCGCACCAGCACCCGATGCAATCACCAACGGGAATACCCCCCAGATGAAGGCGAATGCGGTCATCTGTACTGCACGGAAACGAATTCGAGCAGCTTCTTTGGCAGCATCAATGATGGATAAGCCCTTTTCTTCTCGCAGAACTTTGGCAAATTCCACGATAAGAATCGCCACTTTGGCGGACATACCGATCAAGATGACGACACCAATCTGCACGTACAAATCGAACGGTTGTCCCACCAGCAGTAGCGTGCCCATTGCGCCGAGAATCGCGACTGGAACCGCCATCATTACCGCAGCAGGAATGGTCCAACTTTCGTACTGAGCCACCAAGAACAAGTAGGTGAACAGCAAAGACAATGCGAACGCGATTGGTGCCATGTTGCCTGCTTTCATCTCTTGGTAAGTCATGCCTGACCACTCGTACGAGTAACCACTTGGCAAAGATTCCGCAGCCAGTTTTTCAATGGCTTTTACAACATCACCCGAGCTGTAACCTGGCGCTGGCGCACCGTTCACGGTTGCAGAACTGAACATGTTGTAGTTCGATAAGGTATCAGGGCCGAAGATCGGCTTCACTTTCACTAGCGTTGCCAGTGACACCATTTTTCCAGAGCTTGAGCGAACAAACAGATGGTCGATGTCGTCGATGTTGTCACGGTATTGCTCTTCTGCTTGCACTTTCACTTGGTACGAACGACCAAACAAGTTGAAGTCAGAAATGTAGGCACCGCCCAACTGTGCTTGCAGTGTGCTGAAGATTTCATTCAACGGTACGCCCATCGAAATCGCTTTATCGCGATCAATATCGATGTAGCGTTGCGGAATGTTCGCACGGAAAATCGAGAACGCACGCGCCACTTCAGGCAGTTGATTGATTTGGGCAACAAAATCAGCGGTTGTTTTTGCCAACTCTTGTGGAGAACGGCCCAAGTTGTCCTGCAGCACAAGGTTGAAACCATCCACCGCACCCATGCCTTTGATTGCCGGCGTCGCGAAAACGAACGAAGCGGCATCTGGCGTTGAGTTCAGCATTTGGTTAACTTTGTTCATCAACGCACGTTGGTGTAGTTCAGGGTCTTTACGTTTGCTCCAGTTATCCAGTTTGATGATCAACATGCCCGAGTTTGGAATCGACGCCATGTTAATTACCGAGAAGCCCGCAACCGAAACCACGTTCTCCACACCTTCCATCTGTTTTAGCTCATCAACGTACTTCTTCATTAATGGTGCAGTACGCTGCAATGCTGCTGCGTCTGGCAAACGCATTTCGACCATGAACACGCCTTTATCTTCGTTCGGAACGAAAGAAGAAGGTACGGTCATGAACGCAAATGCCAGCACCGCAATAAGCGCGCCATAAACACCGATACTCAGCACAATGCGGCGGCTCAAGAAGCCAACTAAACCTTGGTATTTGCGCGTTATTGCTTCAAAACCTCGGTTAAACGCACGCAAAGGCGCAATAGGTTGCGAGTGAGTAGATTTCAACATCAACGCACAAAGCGCTGGCGTTAACGTTAATGCGTTGATCGCAGAGAGCAGCACCGATACACAGATGGTGACCGCGAACTGGTTGAACATTCGACCAGAAATACCCGGCAATAGCGCAACCGGTACAAATACCGCCAACAAAATAAGCGTTGTTGCCAATACTGGCCCTGTCACTTCTTTCATAGCTTGGATCGTGGCCGGAATCGGGTCTAAATGCTCTTCATGGATAACCCGCTCCACGTTCTCTACCACGATGATCGCATCGTCCACCACGATACCGATGGCGAGGATCAAGCCAAACAACGAGATCGTGTTAATGGTCATGCCCATCACGCCTATGATTGCGAACGTCGCAATGATGAAAACCGGAATCGCTAAGGTTGGAATGATGGTCGCTCGCCAGTTCTGCAAGAAAACGTACACAACGAAGGTGACAAGAAGTACTGCAATCACCAGCGTCTCGTACACTTCATCAATCGATGTCTCTACGTATTCGGTAGAGTCATACGCGATGTCGTAGACCAAATCATCTGGGAACGATTTCTCGTACTCTTTCATGGCCTCTTTCACGCGTTCCATCACGTCTAGCGCGTTCGCGGTCGGCAACTGGTACAAGGCCAGAACGGCGGCTGGTTCGTTATTCATACGACCATCAGCTTCGTAACCTTGTGCACCAACTTCCACACGAGCCACATCTTTCAAGCGAATCAAAGAACCTTTCTTGCTCGCACGAATGATGATGTTCTCGAACTCTTCCGCAGAAGTGAGGCGGCCTTTGGTTTGCAAAACATATTGATATTGCTGGTCACCTGGAGCTGGCATACCACCGATCTTACCCGCCGCCACTTGGATGTTTTGCGTTTTAATTGCGCCAATAACATCGCTAGCAGAAAGCTTCAAGGTAGCCAGTTTATTTGGGTTCAACCAAATACGCATTGAGTAGTCTTTCTTACCCAGCAGCGTAATGTCACTCATACCTTCGATACGTTTTAGACGCTCGACAATATTGAGATCCGCGTAGTTAGAAAGGTAGATACTGTCGTGAGACTGTTTCGGAGAACGCAGTGTGATAACGCCCAGCATGTCGGAAGATTTCTTCTTAACCGTCACACCGATTTGGTTTACTTCTTGTGGTAGAGACGACGTCGCCTGTGCCACCAAGTTGTTCACACGAACCTGCGCCATATCGCCATCTGCGCCCACTCGGAAGTAAATACGCAATGTGTATGAGCCATCGTTACCAATCACAGAAGACATGTAAATCATGTCTTCAACGCCGTTGACTTTGGCTTCTATCGGTTGTGCTACGGTCTTTTTAACCACGTCCGCGTTTGCACCCGGATACATGGTGCTCACCGTAATTACCGTTGGAGAGATTTGAGGATACTCAGAAATTGGCAAGACTTTCAGGGCGATCATACCCATCAATGTCATCGCCAGTGAGATCACCAAAGCAAACTTCGGCCGGTGAATGAAAAATTTACTTAACATCAGTACTCACTCAGCCTTGTTCACTCTGTAGCTCAACGTCTTTCACCGTTGCACCCGGACGCACTTTTTGTAGACCATTGACGATGACTTTTTCGTTAGCCGCCAAACCAGTCAGCACAGCACGTTTCACACCGTAGGTCTGACCGAGTTCAACGTTACGACGAGACACCACGTGATCATCACCAACCACCATGACGTAGTCACCCGCTTGGTCTTGCTGAACAGCCGCCGATGGGATAAGCAAACCATCAATGGTTTTGTTGCGCAGCTTGATGGTCAAGTTGCCATATTCACCCGGCATAAGCGCGTAAGTTGGGTTATCGAATTGTGCTTCTGCTCGAATTGAGCCTGTTTCTAAATCGATCTTGTTGCCAACGGCGTAGATCTTGCCATCAAGCGGATACAATGAACCGTCTGAAAGCGTCAGTGTTAAATCAACATCCAGTTTATCATCGTTACGATGAGCCACATCAATCGCGCTTCTTACGCGGCGGTAGAGCTTCTCATCAACATCAAAGCCAAAGCGAATTGGGTCGATTTGAGTGATCGAAACAAGAGGAACGAGTTGAATTTTCGAAATACGGTCACCCACTCGGAAGTTGCTGAAACCCACGCGGCCAGAGAAAGGAGCACGCACAGAGCTAAATTCAAGATCGAGCCTTGCTGAAACCAGCGTCGCTTTCGCCTCTTCTACCGAGGCAATCGCTGCGGCGTGCGCAGCAATGGCGTCATCGTATTGCTGCTCACTGATGCTTTTATCTTTGATAAGTTTCTTCACACGTTCTGCATCACGCGTAGTTTGAACGAGTTGTGCTTTTGCTTTTTGCAACGACGCTTTTGCATACGCCAGTGCCGCTTTGTAAGGACGGTCGTCGATTTCAAACAGCAATTGGCCTTTTTCGACCATATCGCCATCTTTAAAATGAATCGCGGTTAATTCGCCACCGACTCGAGGCATAATATCAACGTCATTTACCGCTTCAGTTCGACCGATAAAAGTATGATAAGGAGTGATTTTTGTTTCGGTTAGGGTAACGGTTTCAACAGAGGGTGCTTGGGCAGTTTTCGTTGCGATATCGCCAGTTTTGCATCCTGATAGTAATGCAGAAGATATAGCAATAGATACCAACGCAAATTTATATTTGGCTTTCATGATAAACCTACTTTATGTAGAAAGTGCCCTAGCCTAAATATTTAAATATATGGATAAACGCACTTTCTATTCTGGAAATAAACGAGGGAGTTAGAATTGGTAGTTAAATTCGATACGGTGATCACCATCACCGAAATTAACGTGCTCATTCCAGTTTGCAAAGTAACGAATATTTGCGCGAGGATTAATTTGATAAGACAACGCAAACTCATGAGTTAAGATATTATCTTCACCCGCGTAATAAGTATCTTTATATTGACTAGACCCTGATAATGTATGCATATACATTGGGTTGTAGTTAATCCAGATTTTATCGGTTAATTCAATTTTTGAGTACATACCGACAACAGTGAAAGTACCTGGAATTTCATAACCTTTGTCATCACCACTAAAATCATTAGCAATAGTGACACCCGCACCAGCCAAAGGAAATAACTGCAACATGCCAAACTTAGGTAGGCCTTGAATAAAGCTATAAGATGCATCTAATTTATCGTTATCAACGTCGTAGTTTACATCTAATTGACGGCCTAGACCTTTTGCGACTTCTACTTGGAAATTACGTAGTCTGAAAGAGTCAATGCTGTCATCAACGTTGGCATATATTGGATCGTCATTGTCGCGAATGCCAAATAGCTCACCACCAATGCCTTTCATTTCAATGATGTTCATCGCCATGGTACCAGGCTGGCTAGATTGATAAGTTTGACCGATTTTGATGTTCGCGCCTTTATCAGTAATACCAAAGCCCGCTTGGGTGTATACCGCAAGTGGGTCAGACATATCTTGTAGTTCTTCGTTATTGTTTGTCTGCGCATAGGCAGAAGACGCGAGTTGTAGGGCTGCAACCATAATGGCAACAGACGGTTTCACTAAATTCATAAAACTGTATCCATTTTAATGATTATAAAATTATTCACGTCATGAGGTCATCATAAATAGCAAGCAACACAACTCGCTTTGGATAACATAAATTATCAAAGCAAATTCAATAATGACGAAACATTCGACGTTTTAATTAAAATAAAATAAAGCATCGTAAAAGTTCAATCACCGCTACTTATATCTTATATAACTTGAAATTTGGTAATACCAATGAAGAAGGAAATATTAAAACTTATGAAAATTCAATTATCATTAGAACAAATGATTAATTAATTTTACCATATAAATAGAGAGTGCAATGGATTTAGGTGATCGCGATCAATGTTTCATTTCGATCGTACAACACTCTTCAGATTAATTAGAACATTATAATAATTTAAAAAACCTTAGTTTGATTAGCCTAGCATCAGATTAGAATAGTAGGCCTATAATAAATAAAAAGGGAGTCACTCTCTGTGATTCCCTTTTATTATCGAGCGATAAAGCGCCGATGCGTTTCGATAACTAAAACGCAAACAATTCGCACTATTGCAGTTTCTCTATTCCCATATTGAACAGTGCAAAACTATAAATATCTGCATTTGTCTCAATTATTTTACGCGTTGGTGTGCCTGCACCATGTCCTGCATTGGTTTCGATGCGAATTAAGGTCGGATTTGACCCCGCTTGCTTCGATTGCAACTCAGCAGCAAATTTGTATGAGTGAGCAGGAACAACACGGTCATCATGATCACCGGTTGTAATCAATGTTGCTGGGTATTCCACCCCTGCTTTTACATTGTGCACCGGCGAATAACTTTTCAGATATTGGAACATCTCTTTACTTTGCTCTGCCGTGCCGTAGTCATACGCCCAACCAGCACCTGCGGTAAAAGTATGGTAACGCAGCATATCCAGTACGCCGACTGCTGGCAGCGCCACTTTAAACAGCTGTGGACGTTGCGTCATAACGGCCCCCACTAACAAGCCACCATTCGATCCACCGTTAATGGCTAACTTGTTTGATGACGTTACCTTTTCATCAATTAGGAATTCAGCCGCAGCAATAAAGTCATCAAACACATTTTGCTTTTGCATTTGAATGCCAGCGTTGTGCCACTCTTTACCATACTCCCCACCGCCACGAATGTTCGCTACCGCGTAAACACCACCAAGCTCCAACCAAGCCGCACGTGTCGGGCTAAAAGATGGTGTGAGGCTAATGTTGAAACCACCATAACCATATAGGATGGTTGGTGCACTGCCGTCCATCGGTGTCCCTTTTTTATAGGTGATGATCATCGGCACTTTTGTTCCGTCTTTTGAGGTGTAAAACACCTGGCGAGAGTCATACAAAGCTGGATCAAATGGCGCTTTAGATTTGTAGTACACCTCGCTATCACCATCTTTGATGTTCAGACGATACGTAGTGCTGGGCATCTTGTAGTTGGTGAAAGAATAGTAGACTTCGGTTTCATCTTTTTTACCCGAGAAACCGTATGCGCTGCCAATATCAGGCAATTTGATTTCTCGGATGAGTTTGCCGTTCATGTCGTATTGCTTCACCATCGAGATCGCATCAACAATATAGCTCGCAAACAAATTGCCACCCGCGGTAGAAACACGTAACACGTTCTTTGTTTCAGGGATCAAATCTTTCCAGTTTTTGGGTTGCGGCTGACTCGCATCCACCGTCACGACGCGTTTGTTCGGCGCATTAAGGTTCGTAACCAAGTACAGTTTCGTGCCTTGGTTGTCTATCACCCAAGTATCAGAACTGGTGTTATCTAAAATGGTTTTAAGCGGGCTGTTTGGCTTACTCAGATCTTTAAAGAACAGTTTGTTACCCGATGTCGATACGCTGGCTGAGATAAACAAGTAGCGTTCATCATCCGACGTATAGCCGCCAACATAACGGTATTTCTCTTCCTCAAAGCCGCCAAAAATCAGCTGGTCTTCACTTTGTTTCGTTCCAAGTTTATGAAAGTAGAGCTTGTGTTGGTCTGTCTTCGCGGAAAGTTCACTCCCTTTTGGCTTGTCATAACTTGAGTAATAGAAACCTTGATTGCCGAGCCAACTGATGCCGCTGAACTTAATATCCACCAGCGTTTCACCGACGGGCTTTTTGGTTTCTGTGTCTAACACAATGACTTTGCGCCAATCGCTACCGCCTTCCGAAATGCTGTATGCAACCAAAGATCCATCTCGTGAAAAGCTCACTCCCGCTAACGATGTGGTGCCATCTTCACTAAAAGTATTTGGATCGAGGAAAATTTCTGCTTCACCATCACCTAGCTGCCGATAAAGCACGTCTTGGTTTTGTAACCCGTCATTTTTGTAGAAGTAAGTGAACTTACCCTCTTTGAACGGCTGGCTTTGTTTTTCGTAATCCATGAGCTTAGTGATGCGCTCTTCAATCTGCTCGCGGTAAGGGATTTTCGCCAGATAATCAAACGTCACTGCATTTTGCGCCTTCACCCATTCTGCGGTTTCTGGGCTGAGATCGTCTTCCAACCAGCGATAAGGATCACTCACTTTTGTACCAAAGTAGTCATCGACAATATCCACTTTTTGTGTGGTTGGATACGTGATGGCTTTCGGGCTTACCTGTTCAACCGACGATTGCGCCGCTTCATTGGCATGCGCCACAGACAACACACTTCCGAGTGCGAGAGCGGTTGTGAGTGCTAGGGTGTTCTTTTTCATGAAATTCCTTTTTATTTTTCTGTTGTCTTTTTGTGCAATACATCAGAACTCTACTATATATCGACAAAATGAATCTAATTTCATTAAACGAGTTGTGAAAGCCATCCTAACTCCCTCATTTCCTTCCAGTTCTACAAACTAGTAAGTGGAAGTGTAGAACTTGGGAACAATACTGAAGAGCTACGATGACGTTTACTCTCTTTCGTCTAAGTCAGCTCGATTTGGCGCAAAACCCCAGACTCAGAAGCGAAATCTTGGTCGTGACTAATCAGAACAAATCCACCTTTGTATACATTTAACGCCTGACTAAGCATTATTTTTGACTCGAGGTCGAGATGATTATCTGGCTCATCAAGCAGCAGCAAAGGCTGAGAGTTTTGGTGGCTGACTATCAGCATCGCGAGCTTCATCTTCTCGCCACCGCTCAGTAGGCGCCCCAACCGAAACACAGCATCTCGACGAAAACCGATCCCGGCCAATAAGGTTCTCGCTTCACTTTCCGTCATCTCCTGGCAGCTCTCCATCACGTTTTCAAGTAACGAAAGATTTGGATTCACTGCACCAAAATGTTGGTCGAGATAATACAAAGGCGTATTCACTTTCAGCTCACCACTCTGCAACGATAACTCGCCAAGCAACGTCTTTAACAAGGTTGATTTTCCGCAGCCATTTCTCCCTTTGAGATGGACTTTGTCGTTCGCAAAAATCTGCAACGTGATAGGTGTAGAATTCCCAAAAGGTAATATACCTTCTTGTATCGACAATACTTTTCGCGAACGGTTCGGATTATCTGTAAGATAAAGCTTTTGCGCCTTGAGTTGCTCATGTCGCAATTGCAACGCCTGTTCTTTGGCTTGTAAATGCGTTTGTCTGAGTTGCTCATTCTTATTGCGATTTGAGGCGCTGGCGGTCGCGCTATCCTTTTTTCCATCAAGCAAAATTTTGGGCTGACTGCCGTCTTTGCGCAGTTTGTTCCCTTGCGCGGCGCGTTGGTCTGCTTTTTCGCGATTTTTTTGGGCTTGCTCGGCTAACCGTTTTTTCTGTTTATCGACTTGCGCTAACTGCCTCTCGATCGCTTGCAGTTCAGTGCGTTTTTTCTCGGCGTACACATCGTAATTTCCACCAAAAGCCTGTAAACCTAGGCCCGATAGCTCCCAAATTTCCTCCATCTCTCGCAGCAGCTCACGATCGTGACTGATGAGTAAAATCGCACCGCTGAAATGCGTCATAGACTCTATCAGCCATTGTTTCGCCTCGGTATCAAGGTGATTGGATGGCTCATCGAGAATCAAAAGCTCCGTTTCGTTTTCAAACAACTGCCATAACTGCAAACGTGCCAACTGACCACCACTGAGCCGAGCACAAGAGAAATCAGGGTCTTGCGGTAATCCCATCGCAGCGAGCTGCTGTTTGAGTTTTAATTCAATATCCCACTGCTCGCCAACCAGTTCGAACCAATGTTCAGAAACATCACCTTGTTCAATCTGCTTTAAAGCATGCAAGACCGCATCTTTGCCCAGAAACTGGGCGATCGATTGCTGACCTGAAAGCAGATCAGACGGCTGCTGGCGATACATCATGAAAGAAGAGGGAGCAGTCACAACACCGCTGGCAGGCTGAGTTTCGCCCGCCAAAATGGAAGCCAAAAGCGACTTACCGATGCCATTGCGCCCAACCAAACCAACACGTCGTTTAGTCATGGAACAAGAAGTAGACTGGAATAGCGTATCGCCATTATCAAACTGATGGCTAACATTAAAAGCTTGTAAAACCGGCATAATTTGCCTCCTGTATGACAGGGACAACAGCCGTAGCTATGATTTGAAATTGCAACAAAACGCGTGCACAAACGCATTAAGCTCTATGTAAAGTTCGACGATATACGTCAAATCAAAAAGTCGTCTTGTTGCAAAGAAATATCGGAAAGTGAGCTACGCCTACTAACCCTGCAGATCCAAAAAATAAGTAAAAATATGGATGACAGGTTTAGTTCTTCATGTTGGCGTAATCTCCTAGAGAAATGATGCGCAGAGTGTAGCCGCTTTTTTGTTCAAAAAGCAAGCTTTCTAACCAAATGTGAACAAAAAGAAAGTTTCACAGTAAGTTGTTATATCACATTAACTTTTTAACAAGTCTTTGAACAATTTCGAGATCTTAGCAACACAATTTTTATCCAAGCCATACTATGCTTAGGGTAAAGATAATCCACATAAGGGCGTGGTTATGAAATACAAACATATCCTTGTTGCACTCGAACTGTCAGATGAAAGCACCGTGCTTATCGACAGAGCGGTATCAATGGCAAACTATCTCGACTCCGATATCTCCTTTATTCATATTGATGGTACGCACGGAGAAATCTATCGTGAGCTTGTAGACATCAAAGAAAACCCGGATCAAAGGCCGTTGAATGAGCATTCAATGGAATGTTTAAAAACATTTAGTGATTACATGGATTACCCACTTAAACATTTCTTCGTAGGTACTGGCGACTTGGCTGATAAATTAGAGGTCACCATTAAAGAGCAAGAAGTGGATCTTCTGATTTGTGGTCACCACCAAGATTTCTGGAGCAAGATTATTTCTTACTCCAGACACTTAATTAACAAGTCACCGGTGGATATTCTAGTCGTCCCTATTCATGATTAGTAAAACGTAACGCTTCCCAAAACCACCAATTTATTTGGTGGTTTTTTATTGATATTGAAACAGCTTAAACAGTTTTCCAAACTAGCTTGGCGATCATTTATGAGTTACATTTTCTAACCAACCCGCGCTCCTACTGGGCATGGTTATTTAGATAGCAAGGATCCCTATGGCAAATAAAAAAGTACTCATTCTCTTTGCTCATCCTTCCCAGCATCGTTCAGAAGTGAATACTCCACTTTTCAAAGAAGCTCAAAAAATTGAAGGCGTGACATGTGTTGATCTCTATGGCGAATACCCTCGTTTCGATATTAATATCGACCGTGAGCAGCAACGCTTACGTGAGCATGACGTGGTGATTTTCCAATTCCCACTATATTGGTATTCAACGCCTGCGATTTTAAAAGAGTGGCAAGATCTGGTTTTGGAATATGGCTTTGCTTACGGTACAGATGGCACAGCACTGCAAGGCAAGACCATGCTTTGTGTGCTGTCTGCAGGGGGCAAAGAAGAAGCTTATAAGGCAGAGGGCTACAACCACTTTACGATTCGTCAACTGCTTGCGCCCATTGAACAAATGTCCGCACTGACCGGCATGAACTACATTGCCCCTCTCGCGATGTTTGGCGCACGTACAGCAGATGAAGAAGGGCGAATCCCTCGTCATGTTGAGCGGTACAAGAGCCTGCTAACAGCTTTAGTCGAAGATAGGTTGGATGTTGAAGCTGCGGCGTCATTAATCAAGCTTAACAGCGCATTGCCAGAGCTCATTAAGGAGGCTTCATGACAGGAATATTCTTACAAGCCTTCATATATTTGATTGCTGCTGTAATTGCAGTCCCACTTGCTAAGCGTTTGGGACTTGGGTCCGTTTTAGGCTATCTCATCGCAGGTGTGGTCATTGGCCCAATTATCGGTTTAGTCGGTGAAGAAACAACAACAATCCAGCACTTTGCCGAGTTTGGCGTGGTGATGATGCTGTTTCTCGTTGGTTTAGAGCTCGAACCCAAAATGTTGTGGGCGATGCGCAATCGCTTAATGGGTTTAGGAGGTCTGCAAGTCGGTGGTACCGTCGCGGCGATTATGGGTATTGCCTTGTATTTTGACCAGCCTTGGACCATAGCCTTAGCCATAGGTTTGATCTTCGCCCTCTCTTCTACTGCGATTGTTTTGCAAACTTTTAGCGAAAAAGGATTAACGAAGACGGAAGGTGGACAAAACGCTTTCTCCGTGTTGCTTTTTCAAGATATTGCAGTGATACCAATGTTGGCGTTCATTCCCCTATTGGCCTTACCTGAATTAATTGAACAGGCACAGTCCGCAGCACAAACAGCCGCAGCGCACCATGAAGAATTAAGCCTCGTTGCGGGGTTACCCGGCTGGGCATACGGCATTGTAATCACAGCATCGATAGCAATCGTCGTCGTTGGTGGACACTTTTTAAGTCGACCTCTGCTCAATTATGTGGCTAGCTCTGGTTTGCGAGAAATCTTTACCGCAACTGCACTCATGCTTGTCATTGGTATCGCTGCACTGATGAGTTTAGTGGGCTTATCTCCTGCCTTAGGAACCTTCTTGGCTGGCGTTGTATTGGCGAACAGTGAATTCCGCCACGAGTTAGAATCCAATATCGAACCATTTAAAGGTCTATTGTTAGGTCTGTTCTTTATTACCGTTGGCGCAGGGATCAACTTCTCGGTCCTTTTTGGTGATTTCTGGTTGGTCATGGCATTGACCATTGGCGTGATGGTTTTGAAAGCCTTGGTGCTGTTTATTCTTGCACTGATATTTAGGGTGAAAGGCAGCAACCGCTGGCTGTTTACCCTAAGCTTGGCTCAAGCAGGTGAATTCGGCTTTGTGCTTCTAAGCTTTTCAGTGCAAAACCACGTCATCCCATTTGAACTTTCACAAACTCTTGCGTTAGTGGTTGCGATTTCGATGTTCCTGACACCAGGTTTGTTTATTCTGTTTGATAGAGTGATTCTGCCGCGCTTTGAAAGCCAGTCAAATGAACGCGAAAGCGATACGATTGAGGAAACAGGCACGGTGATCATCGCCGGCATCGGCCGCTTTGGACAAATAGTGAATCGCCTATTGGTATCAAACGGCGTGACTACCGTGGTACTTGATCATCAATCTGACCAAGTCGATAACATGCGCCAGATTGGCACTCGCGCCTATTTTGGCGACGCGACTCGACCAGATATGCTACATACAGCCGGCATTGAGCACGCCGCTGCGTTGGTTGTGGCGATTGATAACCAAGAATCGAGTGTAGAACTGGTGAAGTACGTTAAGCACACGTACCCAAAAGTAACAGTGATTGCACGTGCCTTTGACCGTGGACATGGCTATCTTTTGCGTCAAGCGGGGGCTGATATTATTGAATCAGAGACCTACCATTCTGCATTGGAGATGGGCGGTCACACAATGAAAGCCCTTGGCATTCACCCCTTCTTTGTTGAACAACAGAAGGCGACATATAAGCGTGTTGAAGCACGTAAGTCAGAAATACTTTACAAAGCTTGGGAGGATGATTCTGAAGGTGAACGCTATGACAACAATTTCCGACAACTGTTTATTCAGTTAGAGGAGAAAATGGCGGAAGAGATGCAAAAAGATCGTCATGACAAACTATCGCGGTCAGAACGTGGTTGGACACCGCCACCTAAAGGTTACGCCGATGATTTTAATGAAGATAACGTCCAAGAGCTAACACCACCAAGAGAAGAGCCTATCCAACGATAACGCACTCCATATTAAAACCTCCCACTTGGGAGGTTTTTATTTTTTCAGTACAGAGCCACACGCCGTGCAGGATAAAATGATCTTCTCGATATTACATAAGATCATTCATTAAAATCTCATACTCTTCGTTTGCTTCTTCCACTAAATGAGAAAGCTCTAACGCATCAGTAACTGCAAGATTGAACTGCCACGGAGTTGTGTCTTCTTTACCACAGATTCGAGTTTCACACCCACGACTCTCAAAAGACAAATCATCAAACTCTGTGGTGTGGCGCTCTTGAAGTTCAACAATCTCAACTTCTAATTTACCGACAGGATTGACTTTAACGTGGGCATGTAACTCCGAACTGTTAGACAAACAATAATCTCTATGAACCGCAATCATGGCCGCCTCCTTGGTCTGCCAACTGACAACTCAACATTGAGTGTAGACGAGGGATTTTGAACGTGGCGTGAAATAATAATGAAGATTGATCTGTCTCATTAGAACAGACAATTGTTGTCATGAAGGCATGAGCCAGTATGAATCTCATCTGATTTAAATTGTTCTGAGATCGTAATAGTTGGCATTTACCGAGACTTTCCCTATTATCGAAACAAAATTACTGTGGTCATTCTTTAGAGGTCAGTATGGAGCTTGAAGCCGTTGCTAAAGCACTAAAAGAGTTAGGGCATCCGACTCGTTTAAGTATTTACAAAGAAGTCGTCAAAGCGGGATACAAAGGTATCGCGGTAGGCGGCGTACAAGAAAAGCTTGGCATTCCAGCATCCACTCTCTCTCATCATATCTCGAGCCTTGCTTCAGCTGGTCTTCTCACCCAGCGCCGCGAGGGTAGAACCCTTTTTTGTGTTGCAGAGTATCAGTGCTTAGATGACGTAATTGGTTTTTTAAAAGCAGAATGTTGCGTTAACGAGTGCTCATAAATTTCTAGCAAAAACGAGAGAGTTTGAGTTTCTATTGAACTTCAGCAGAACGTGAATGACGATGAAAAACATACACACCGAAGTTGCTAACCTCGGTGTGTACATCTTCTAGTTCGCGACAAGTAACATTGACGACTTAGATGGTACGATTAACTTACCGTCAGTTGGAATGATTTGTTCTGTCATCAAATCAACCCAATTACCATCGATTTTTAATGTCAAAGACTGTTGACGCTGTGATTTATTAAGCACCACAATACCTTTGTCACCTCGCTTAAGTACGAGCATGTCATCGTTACCTTCAAGAACACTCATCGGCTCGCCATGCGTCATATTATGGAACTGGATCATTTTTGCCATTCTCGGATCGCTCCATGCACCCTGCCATCTTGGCTGACCATTTTTGCCTTTAATACCGCTGGTGTTTAAGTCGGTATAAATCAACGGCACACCACCATCTCGGCCTAGAATATAGGCATAAGCTAACCATTCGTTTTCCTCGTCCATGATGAGATCAAGAAAGACATCATTGTTAGGAATATCATGTGTGATAGCAAATGTAATCGCACGACCGGGGGACAGAGCCTGACCAAAACAATAGGGATCAATCAGAGACTTGAAGCTGCCCTTTTTAGCAAACGCCTTAAACATGGTTGAGAACAAAGGGAAATCGTACGCACCTAGGCGAGTTTCCTGTAGATACGGCTCAAGAAACAGCTGATACTCTTCTTCCGTCGCACCGCCATCGGTAATAATTTCACCAAATATATGCACATCCCGCGTGATGTCGTCTGTCCAAACACGCTTAAGATGCTCTAACGTCATGTGTTTCGCAGCGTCAATACGAAAACCTTTCACACCAATAGCTTTCAGCGCCGTTAGGTACGCTCGCTGCTGTTCAACGACATGGTCACAAACACGAAGAGTTGGCAAGCCAGGATCGGTTGGTCCACCTGTGATACGTCCATTTTGAACCTGCCACTTATCTTTCCAGTCTTTAATGCCGAATGCTTCAACAAAGTCCTCTTCATCAAAAAGTGGTTGAGATAGATCGCCAAACAACGCTAGCGACTGATATTTCTGCTTGTTGTTCTGGTATTCCTCCAAGACCTCTTGTCTTGGGTACTGAAGGTCTCTGCGAAGGTGGGCCTCATTTGCCATATGGTTAAACACTACGTCGGCATAAACCCACACACCAACTTGCTCCAGTTCACGAACCATATGAATAAAATCTTTGGTATCACCCAAGGCATTATCGATAACACGATAATCTTGTGGTTGATAACGCTGCCACCAGCGCTCATCGTGTGCGCTTTTCATTGGTGGCGAAACCAACACAGAGCCATAACCAAGCTTGCGGATTTCTTTTGCTCGTTGGGCAATGTCAGCATACTTCCAATCAAACGCATGTAAGATAACGTTTGCACCGAATGATTGTGTTTCCTGTGAGCCACTCATGTTGTTCTCCTGCTCGTTTCCACTCACGATTACTTGTTTGCATTTTTTTGTGAGTGAATTCAATAATCGAAATTATAAAAGCTATTCATCAGAGGCACTCACCCTTTTAGCACTAACTCAAGGCTGAAATCGAAGGCGTAGCGACTCATCCATTGCACAGCGATAAATCGTTCTGAGTGAATAACGGGCACACAACATACAACCCAAATAGCCCAAAACAAACCTAAAGCATTGTTTTGCTTGACAAAAACTTCAATTTAAAAAGATAGAACATAAGATCTATGTACGCCCTAAAATAGGCCCAAAGGATAAAAATAGCCAAGCCAACCCGTTGAGTAATCAATTGTTAATAAAACGAAACTGGCAGGTGGATCACGTTTGGCGCGTTTCAAAAATCCAGTAAATCGCCATACCTAGTGTTAAAAGACTAAAGATTTCTGTTTGTATCTGTCCCGAAATGACTTCAAAATGCGAAACTTAGCTTATCTCTATGGGGGTATGCTCTACCTTGGAGGATAATATTGAATATCAAAGAATTTTCTGACCTCGTCGGGCTATCTGCTCATACTCTTCGATACTATGAAAAAATCGGTTTACTTAAACATGTCCATAGAAACGCGAGTGGACATCGAATGTATAGTTCGAAAGATCTAAACTGGATAAGCTTTGTTAAGCGTTTAAAAGAAACTGCAATGCCACTTGAAGAGATTCTAGAGTATGCCAAATTAAGGGAAGTCGGCTCTCAATCTGTACCACAACGTCAAGCCCTGTTAGAACAACACCAAGAAAACCTCAAACGCCACATTGAGCAACAGAAAAAGCACTTATCGGCTCTAGAAGAAAAAATTGCCTTGTATACAAGTGGAAAAGTTCGTTGACTTAGAGTTAACTCTAACGATTAAGGTGTGTTTACATTTATTCACTAGGAACATACCGATGGAACAATCGCGCTTTAACAAAGGATTAGAACTACTCTCTCAAATTGATGGCGACGCTGGTCATAATGTCATCGAAAGCTTACAAGATATTTGTCCAGATTTAGCTCAGTACACCATTGAGTATCCGTTTGGCGATATTTATGCTCGCCCGGGCTTAGACCTAAAATCGAGAGAAATCGCAACCGTCGCCGCGCTAACGGCAATGGGGAATTGCGCGCCGCAACTAAAAGTGCACTTAAATGCAGCGCTGAATGTAGGCTGTAGCGAGGATGAGATTAAAGAGATCATTTTGCAGATGTCCGTCTACGCAGGGTTTCCCGCGGCATTAAACGGCATGTTTGCATTCAAAGAAGTGCTAGCGGAAAGAGCAGAGTAATAACAACGTTGACATCAATTTAACCGCAATTAAAAACGGCCCTTGGGGATCGGGCCGTGATTAAAACAACGAGTGAATTAGCGCTCAGGAGTTTCAAGCAGTTTAACTGCGCAATCTACCGCGTTGTTAATGCCTTGACTGCTCTCCAACTTACCTGAACTTGCAGGACCAAGGGCACAAGAATACAAAGCCAGCTGCTTATCGAACGGCAGATCCAACTGTTCATAGAGATTTTGTCGGATTCTTGCATGTTGTTCTGGTTCTTGGTTAGCAAGGCTAATCAACGTTTCATAAATAAGCGTTTTCATGTCTTTCCCTTTTCACTTTATTGCACGGGGTGCATATATATTGTATCCATTTGGGAAGCACAAATCAGAAGCTAGGTCACAGAACGCGTCGCTAAAAAAGTTTATGTACTCGGTAAATTGCAATACAAACTTAAAGTCGTTTAGAAAAAGGGCAACTGATAACTCGATAGATCAGCCGATTAACTAGCATTCGCCGCTGTTTGTTTATAATCGTGTCCGATATAAACAAAAACGTCGCTGTATCAGCGACGTTTTATCTCGACTTTAGTTAATCGAATTTTTTTAGTTGAAGTGCACTAGCATTTCAACGTCATCGCCTTGCTCTGGAGCCTGAAGAGCGAAGTGCACGTACCCTGCTTCAGTCATAGGAATCGCAAGGTATTCATTGCTGCCTGCATAGTTGGACGCATACTCGTGCTGCTCTACTGTAGGCCAATGCTCCCTACTCGCGTATAGATCGACATTACCAGTTTGAGAGTGAGCCGTTAGCCATACACGAACCTCTTCAACACCTTCAGGCACATAAACTGCTGCATAACGCTGCTTGTGAACGGTAAGCATTTTGGCTTCACCAGACTCTAATACCACAGGTGCTAAATCATCTTGCACTTGGGTTGGCGGTGTTTGCGCTTCCACTTCTAACGCAGCCACAAGATTCACTGAGTCATAGCTATCACGTCCAGTTAAGCTGATGTAGTAACGACCCGCTTTAACGTAACCATCTTGCTCTGGTTCAAACACAATCTCTTCATTGCTGCCATCAGCATATTGACTCATTTCGAAATCATAGTAATGCGCGACTTTGTTGTAGCTCATGTAAAGATCCGCATCACCCGCACCCTCAATAGATACATTGAAGTTAACGGTGTTGGCTGGAACATCAACGTAGAACAGTTTTTCGCTGTATGCTTCGCCACTGAGCTGAAGGCTTTGGTTCGCCGTCAATTCAGTCACTTGTGCTTCAGGGCTTGTTGGTTCTGTTGGTTCTTCTGGGTCTGTACCAGGTTGCTCAGGTTCCACTTTTAATGTGTCCAACCAACGTTCAAACTCAGCATCGTATTGTTGACCTAAAGACGTCACCTGCTGTGCCCATTGTTCGAACTGGCCAGAGCGCGACAATGCCAACAAGCTTTCGACGTCTTGTGGATGATTTTCTAACATGAATCGAACAGCTAGATAACCCCAACGATAGATACGATTGGTATCGTGAGAGTAAGTGGTATCAAACACAGTGGAAAGGCTCAGTTTACCATCTGCAATCAGCTCAATCGCAGCTTGGTAACCTTGCTTGTAATGCATGTATTCAGCAAAACCTTCTAGCCACCAAACAATATGACCATGAGCCAAGTTATCGCTGAACGAACCGTATTGGTTAAATCGTGCATCTAAATAGTGCGTGTATTCATGTTCTAGGTTCAAGATAGAGAGATCTTCACCATTCGCGTAGCGATAAGCGACGAAACGCGCAGTATTGTCCGCTTTTGAAGGGTCACCTTCTAGGTACTGACCACCGTTGTCCGTTGTATTACCAAATAGGAATGAAGAGTAATCAACGTAACTAGCGTTACTCGCGAATACCGCCACTTCAACACGATCATTCTAATCATCAGCGACAGGTTGATTACCCGTATTCGCAACTTGATGGAAGTCGGCTTCTTTTGCCGCTAGCACTTCACACGCTTTCGCTGCTTGAGCATCGGTCAGATCTTCAGAGCGAATAATGGCAGGTCCCTGACATTCAAAACGATTTGGCATTACACGTGCAGCTAAATCTTGCTTGGCTTGCTCAATATTCAGACCATTTAGGCCTTCTGGTGCGTAGTAGCTCATCATTTCAACGGCAGCAAGCCATAGTTTGTCATGCTCACTACCCAGTGGATAACGCTGCATCACCTGTTGCATTACTGCCAATGCTTTGCGTTTGGTCTCCTGATCTGGGCTCGCGAGCAAACGACCAGTTTCACGTAATGCATTGAAAACGATAAAGCTTGCATCCGTATCTAATGCCCAAGCATTATCAGATGCGAATTTCACCAACGTATCAATATGGTGTGTATTGTTTGCCATGTATCGGTAGAACGCATCGTTCGCCGCATGGCCTGCCATAGAGCGGAACAAGTTGTTTAAACCATCAACCCATTGCGTGTCCTGCGCGGTTTCACGATTAAAGTGCATCAACGCGGCCATCATGCTATCCATGGTCAGCGGCAACTGCTTAACGTTATCAACCATCAAAGTCAGGCTCTTCATTGCACCAACTTGTTCACGACCTTGATCCAAAGCATGAGGGTTGTTTAGGAATAGGTTCGTCGACTGAGCAAAACGCTGACTCAACGCTTGCGAAAACTCAGGTGTACCAGTACCAGCGTTGTAGCGAACGTAGTAGGCCGCTCGAATAAATTCGCCTAGGTTCTCTAGAATACGAGCTTGATCTGCTTCACCACGATAGCGAGCGATTTCTTGATCCAGCGCGACTTGGATACGGCTTAGGCTCGCTTCACTATAGATATCATTCAGCGTTTCTGAAGGTGCTGAAAACCAAGCGTGGTAGCAATCATACTCAGCACCAGAAACGGCAGTAGCCAGATCTCGCGATTGTTGTAAATCAGCAACAGCACACTGATTTTGTGCAAAAGAGAAGCCAGACACACTCGCTAGCATACAAGCAAGCGCCAAACGATGGCGCGGGAAAAAACGGATATGAGACATAACAACACTCATTGATTATTAACATACATTGAGTGGGGATTTATATTCTTTACAGCTCAAACAGTGAAATCAGTGTCATAAAATTTATGAAACCGCTCCCAAAAATAGGTCTTTTACTCTAATTAAATGGGAGCAATCCCACTCCCAAAAAACTCACAATTATCAATAAAAACATTAATTTACCTTTTTCTAAATAACGACTTTATGAGGAAAATTGCCCTTAAACGCCCCCCTTAACTCTTCCAGATAGAGTTCACGACAATCAAAGGTTCTAAATTAAATTTTGATGCTTGATACCATCTATTTTTATTTGTGACTCATTCCCAATAAGTCATCGAGTGCATATCAAAAGGCTGGCATTAATGGTAAATTCTCCGCCAAATCAAACACATTTACTCCTCCAGTCATTGATGAGTGAATAAAGCAGATATTTGGCTAGGGATAATACATGTCACTTTGGGGATTTTTGGGAGCGGGGATTGCCTACTTCATGACAACGTTTGCCTTTGTTTTTGGTGGCATTTTTTGGTTATGTGCTGAAGGTAATACATTAAGAGAAACAAAGCGCCAATCATCAATAATGTCCGGGGTTATTGCTTGTACTATTGGAACTTGGGTGCTTGCTTTTGGTGTTTACGTTTACGGTTACTTTTGGGATAACTCTTCTCACTATTATTTTTATTTGCTCGCTCCATGGGGACTTGCCATTTTTGGGGTAAAACTTCGTAACCGCTGGGTTAAGCAATACGCGCGTGTAAAACACGCAAAAGAAGAACAGTGGCAAAAGCGCTGGCGAGAATTATTAGGGGAAGATACTGAAGAGCTTCCACCATATACACATGATTACGAGCTCTACTCGGGCATTTGGCAAGCCAATGAAGCGCTCCAAGAACAGTGTTTTGCAGCCCTTCCTCACGGGAAAGCAGTCTACGAGAGAGTGAAAGCCTTCCAAACGATGGCCTCCCCCGCTGGTGACATAAACAATCAAGTTTTGCTGAGTAAACTCGATCAACTAGAGGATGAAATCATTCAAGTTCTTGAGCAACACTCGCAAAAGAAAGTAAGCATTGAAACTGGCGCAGGTACTTTACACAAAGAGTCAAAACGCAATGTTTATCACCATGAGAATGGCCCAACAGAAGAGCAACTGTACGACTCAATCAACCTCCAACATGATTTGGATCGAGAGCTACGCAACATTATCTATGATCGGCTCGGTTACGATGGCGAAGATGAGTACTTTTTCCTCCAAGCGCCACTCGAAGAGCTTACCGAGAATGAAACCGCAATCAACTGGATGCTCTGGGGGTTAGTAAGCGACCATTTTGCTGTTGACCCATACCAAACGGCGTTGGATCTCAGCCTAATGAATGCGGAACCAAGATGGGGGCAAAATGAACGGTTTGTAATGATTACGGCTCAATAAACGCAAGTACTAAGTCTAACTTTAATACAACCTATTCTGAGACCACCCTCGCGTTGGTTAACTTAGCCAGTAAGCGGCCAACGCGATCGCGCATTTCACGTCTATCGACAATCATATCTAGCGCACCATGCGCTAGTAAAAATTCACTTCGCTGAAACTCGTCTGGTAGCTTTTCACGTACCGTTTGCTCAATGACCCGTCTTCCCGCAAAGCCAATACTTGCTTTAGGTTCACCAATATTGATGTCTCCTAACATGGCTAAACTCGCCGAGACGCCACCATAAGTTTGGTCCGTCAATACTGAGATATAGGGTAATCTGTGCTCAGATAAGTGGTTTAACGCGGCGCTGGTTTTTGACATTTGCATGAGTGCCACCAAAGACTCTTGCATGCGCGCCCCTCCGCAAGCGGAAAAACATACTAACCCAGATTTTGTATTAATTGCGCTTTCAACTGCTCGGACAAACTTCTCGCCAACCACTGCGCCCATCGAGCCTGCCATGAAAGAGAATTCGAATGCACACGCAACAACAGGCAGCCCCAATAACTTGCCCTCCATCACCACCAACGCATCTTTTTCTCCAGTCGTTTTCTGTGCTAAAGCAATTCGCTCTTTATATCGCTTTAAGTCTTTAAAACCCAAAATATCTTGTGGCTCCAACTCACTTGCCAACTCTTGTTGTGTTCCATGGTCCAGAAAAGAGATCAACCTTTGACGCGCAGCCATTCTCATGTGATATGAGCATTTAGGGCATACTTCCAAATTTTCTTTTAACGCGGCACGATAAAGTATTTGTTCACACTCAGGACACTTTGTCCAAACGCCCTCAGGGATAGACGCTTTGCGCGAACCTATTATATTTTTATTCTCAAATAACCGTTCTAACCAGCTCATAAATTCACCACTATTGATTACGTTCTAGCGCGATATCTCGTTGTTTGTTCGCTTAAACTTGTAAATAAAATTGTATGTAACTTAGTACAGGGATAAAGTGCGATATGCTGGCTTGATAATCCAATAAAGTGGGATAATGAAATGTTTGATAACGTTGACCAAATCTGGTTAAAAAGTTTTCACTGTGTTTATGAGAACAACAGCTTTAAGCGAGCCGCTGAGTGTTTGAATATACCAACATCAAATATCAGCCGACACATTGCCCTGCTTGAAGAAAAGTTAAACATTAGGTTGTTCAATAGAACAACAAGGCGAATGACGCCTACCGAGGCTGGAGAAGAGCTCTATAGCAGCACTCGTCCGTTATTGGAGCAACTCAACGCCGCACTAGAAACGGTAACGCGCCACTCGCACACGGTAACAGGGGAACTGCGAACTCTTATGCCAGACACACCTGTACTGGCCAAAGCGGTTGTCACCTTTTGCACGCAATACCCGTCAATCTCTTTGTCTTGCGATACAACGCTAAACCCTAAAGATGATGTTATTGACAGCTTTGATGTCATTTTGAGTTTTCATAGAGGGACTTTGTCAGACAGTAACTGGGTGGCGAGAGAGATAAAACGCTGGCCCAGTGCCATTTTAGCCGCGCCTCAACTAATTGAGAAATACGCCCCCCCTTACAAAATTACGGATCTAAGTCATGTTCCCTGCATCACGACGCTTACCGCAGTAAATGGTGCACCATGGGTATTCAGAAACCCTGCTGGGGGCCATATTACTCAAACTGTGCAATCTTCATTCAAAGTAAACAGCGGTCATCTCGCCAGATATGGCGCGTTATCAGGGCTTGGATACGCAATATTGCCAATTGAGTCATGCCAAAATGAGATCAAAAATGGTGAGCTAGAAATCGTCACTCTAGAGTACGAACCTGAGGATTTAGTGCTTTACGCCTTTTACTCGTCAAGAAAACATGTAGCTAAGAAAATATCTATGTTTGTTGAACATTTAAAGCAAAACGCAAAACTTAACGCCTAGCTAAGCTTTACTCAACTAATTTATCGTATTCTGTTTTATCGTCTAGAAAGGACAAACACCGCTAAGCGATTTGAGACTCGATTTTTTCAAATAAAAAAGCCAGCAATTAACATTTACTGGCTTTTATTAAAGAGGGTCAGTTGGCGTTTAGATTCTAAACGCTCCTACGTGACGATCGAGTGTTCGCGATAGCTCCGCGAGTTGTTGACTTGATGCTTCTAGTTGCTCACTCGCCGTTAGCGCACTTTTCACTGAGTGGCTGACGGTATCCATGTTCATATTAATTTCGTTTGCTACCGTTGATTGCTGTTCTGTTGCGGTTGCTACTTGAGTATTGATATCTGAAATAGTCGTCACTTGTGCAGCTATTGCTTCTAAAGCCTGTCGAGCTAACTCAGTTTCTGCCGTTCCTTCTTCAATAAGAGTCTTACTATTACTCATTGAATTCACCGCACTTTGAGCTTCAGTTTGTAGCTGGTGAATCATATTGTCAATTTCATCGGTAGAATGAGCCGTTTTAGTCGCTAGGTTGCGAACTTCATCAGCGACTACTGCAAAACCTCGGCCAGCGTCACCAGCGCGTGCCGCTTCGATAGCCGCATTGAGAGCCAATAGATTGGTTTGCTCCGAAATACCTCTAATCACCTCTAGAATACTACCAATCGACTGAGTATTTTCAGCAAGACTCACGATAATGTTGGAAGTGCTGTTCATCTCGTTTTCAAGATTAGTCATCGCCGTTTTGGTTCTTTCTAGCGTCGTGTAGCCATCTTGCGCTTCATTACTTGCTGCACTCGCAGCATTTGCCGCCCCGGCAGCATTGGAGGCAATTTCATTGACCGTCGCAATCATTTCGTTCATGGATGTGACAACCAGCATGGTTTGCTCGTTCTGCTCTTGCCCTCTTGTGAGCGCTTGCTGAGATTGCCCACGCAAAGCGACAGCTGAACTATTAAGCTCCACACCAGTATTTACAACTTGTGTAATAATCTCATGTACTTTCCCAACAAAAACGTTGAAAGCAGAAGAAATTTGCGCGACTTCGTCATTACCTTTCGCTGGCAAACGAACGGTTAAGTCTCCGTCTCCTTTTGAGATGTCTTGTAGAGCGTCTTTAAGCGCAGAAAGCGGTCTCATCAGCTTATTTAGCAGAAGTGACAGAATCAAAACACACATAACGAAGATCGCCACCATAGAGATCAACTGGTAAGTAATAATTCCATTCGTCGCTTGGCTCACTTCGGTAATAGGAATACCAATATCAAAAGTACCGTATAACTGACCATCTACATAAATTGGTGCCATGATGTCAAACACCCATACTTTCTGGACATCGGCATACCACTTTGAGTACTGTTGAACACCTCTCGTCGCGCCTTCAACAGTATATTCATCATTATAGGTTTTGTTCAGCTTGTGCTTATCACTGTGGGCTACTGCCGTTACGTTACGGTCAATTACAACGGCATAACTCACGTCTGAACGTTGTTTCAGCCCCTCAACAAGCGATTGTAAATCTTGCATTGGATTGGCTGAGTTCTCCAAAATATAACTCGCATTTCCCGCTAGAAACTCAGCTTGAACTTGGGATTTGTTTAAGATGATGTCATCGATTTTCTGACTCGAAATTAGGTACGTTGATGCCATACTCGCCACGACAGCAATACCAAACATGGCGCAGACTGCTAATAAGATGATTCTTTTCATTATAATTGTCTCAATACAATTCAATTGATGCTCATTAATCGAGCGCTAAGCCTTTCTTCTCCAAAACCAACCAAACTGCATTTTGGGTCTGTTTGGCAGAGCAAGACATAACTTTATAACTATGTATCTGCTTGGTTCCCGATTACTTTAGACAGAAGGAAAAAAAGTCTTCAAAACGTCACATTTCTACGAGGTTTGGCGAAGGGACGAGTACGCAAAAGGAAACGTTTGCATAGTTAAATTTAACTATGCGACCAAATTGGTATCGAACATTAAAGAAAAGACTTCTAATTAGCGTTTTGACTATCGGGATCGCTTTGGTCAGTGCTCCCGTTTTATCATTTAGTATCTCAGATTCGAATATTAGAGCCACAATCGCAGCGGTTGTAATACGAGATGCTTGATGAAGCGAGAATGACTTGGTTTGTAGATATGGCAGCGATGTCAGATCGAGTGATTATCAATCAAAAATCGGCAGAAAAATAGGCAAACCAAGGCATTAAGCCATTACCAATGCAAAAAGAAAGAAAAAGAATCTTTACCACAGAGTTTAACTCGTCAGCGATATGTATCCATGCATACCCATGTATAAACCAACTGCACTGATCAAGACGCCCGATAAGTAAGGAGCTCGACGTGCAACATCATTCAAACCGCTCCATTTAGATGTCGCTTTTTGCACGCCCACTGCTGCCACAACGCCAACAGCAACCAGAGTCAAGGCTAAGCCAATACTGAATGACACAACTAAAGTCGCACCAAGAGTCATTGCCTTAAGCTGCAAACAGATAAGCAAAACCGTTACCGCAGCAGGGCATGGAATCAAACCGCCCGTTAATCCAAACAGCAGAATTTGCCCATTCGTCACGTCTCGATTCTCAAAGCGCTTTTGAATGTCTAAAGCGTGAGCGCGCTCGTGAGCATCTTGATATTCCTTATCTTCGCTTTCTAAATGAGAACCAGGACGGAAATGTACATCAAAGTCATGGGTATGATCATGGTGCCCGATGATCAAAGTGACAGAAAGTCCATTAGAGACTTCAATGCAAGACGCCGATTCCAAGTATCCATCACGCTCTATAAAGTGATAAATATCAGCAGGTTGATAACCATCACTCGATACCGAAACCTTGATACCTTCAGCAGTTAAAGGTTTACCGCTGAGTGTTCGCAACTGGAAACGGTGATGCTCCCCTTCCTCTGTAATCGAAAGCGAAACATGCCCATGTCCTGTATCCACAACTTGCGTCGTCCAATCGCGAGCATGATCCTGAGCTTTGTTCCAAGCTCGCTCATCGCTCCATGTCCGCCAAAACATCCATACGCCGGTTGTCACGATAATGACCCCAGACATAAGTTGCATCCATGGTTCAGCCGCTTCAGCGGTGAATTTCTGGCTAATATACATCCCGCCAACAGCGATTAACCATACAATTACAGTGTGAGAAAGTGTGGCAGCTAAACCCAGCATCACGGCTTGTTTGACCGTTCCTTTCACCGCGACAATGAACGCCGCCATCATCGTTTTAGAGTGCCCAGGTTCTAAACCATGCAAAGCGCCAAGCAAAATGGCACTGGGAATAAAGAACCACCCATTACCTTGTTGTAGTAACGCGACAAAATCCATTGTTGTTCTCTGTTGTTGATTCTAATTTATCGCAAACTATACTCCCCCCTAGTATTAAATACTACCCCCCAGTATAAATTGAGTGCTACATTATCAGTTAGAATAACTCTGCCCGTAACTTAAAGAAGATAAGACATGTCGCATACAACCAGAGATCAAAAGAAGCTCAACACTCGAGTCAGTAAAATACAGGGTCAGGTGAATGGACTTAAAAAAATGCTGGAAGAAGAGCATGAATGCCAAGATGTGTTGCAGCAGATTGCCGCTATTCGGGGGGCAGTAAATGGTTTGATGCGAGAAGTAATTAAAGGTCACTTACTTGAACACGTCGTACTTGAGGAAGACAAAACTCAACGTGAAAAAGATATGGAAGTCGTATTAAAAGTACTGGACTCTTATATAAAGTAACCCTACTTCGCTAGAGTAAAGTCACTAGGGTTAAACTCGAATATATCCTTTATAGGTAATCGCTTACTAAGCGGGAAATAACAATTCCATTTCATATTGATTAATTTGAAAATGGAACCTATATCGGTTCAAGTTAAATAGTTTATTTATAAGAACTAAAACGGCCCAAACATAGGGCCGTTCATATTATTAAAAAACTCTAAACTATCTGATAAAAATACATATTGTGATAGGTTTTTACTTTATGGAAGAGTACAAGTAAACCTTTATACCTCTTGTAATTCGACGTGCTTAGCGCTGTAAGATTTTGTAAATGCAACACACCCCAAAAGTACAGCAAGTGGTAACACAGGATCAAAGATTGAACCATGAGATCCGAAGAATAAGTTAAGAATCATGACTAATGAACCACCAATAGCCCAAGCAATTGTTGTTGGAATAGTCCAAATAATGAGTTGTTTCTTAACCTCAGTCACCCCCATTAATCGATTAACAATATGGAATAGCGAGTCATTAAAGTAGCCAGCAAATAGAGATCCCATCGTAGCTGCCGTCGCTGCGAATAAAAGGTTAACGTCAGGAATATTTACTAAAACTGGGGCAGATATAGAAGCAGCGGTTATCATGGAGACTGTACCAGAGCCCTGAATAATACGAACTAACGTCGCAATAATAAATGGAATCATAACCGCAGAAATAGGAAGCCCTGCAACTTGGTTAGCAATCTCTGCGCCCGCACCCGTTTCACGCAATACGGCACCTAACGCGCCACCAGCTCCTGTTACTAACAAAATGATGCCACAAGTGGAGATTCCTTGTTCCATCTTTTCATTCGCTTCTTCTTTGGTAAGGTTATTACCCAATGTGTAAACCGCTAATAACGTCGCTATTGATAGTGCAATAGTAGGGCTGCCGATAAAAGCGATAAATTGACCAAATGTTGTTACAGTCAGCCCTTCGAAACCGAAAGTCCCCTCTAATAAACCCATCACTGATTTCGCAAGTATAAGTAAAATTGGGATAATAATTGGAGCGATAGATTTACTTAAAGATGGTAGGTCTTTCGCTTCTTTACTTGCAATGTACTCTTTGTGATCATTAATCAGTTGCTCACTAGACTTCGAGAAATGTTCGGTTGGAATGAATTCAGGAAACTGCTTTTCTAACCATCTTGCATACCAAACAATACCTATGACACAAGGCGCTGCGATCATCAAACCAAAACCTAACATGCTGGCAAGATCGACACCAAAGATACCAGCAACGCCCAAAGGTCCTGGAGTCGGCGGAATAGCGTGATGCGCTACGACCAAGCCGCCCGCCAGAGCAACCGTAAGCGTTAAAATCGAGCGATTGGACGTTTTTGACAAAGACTTCGCAATTGGATAAAGAATGATAAGCGCGCTATCCACAAAGATTGGGATGCTAACAATATAGCCAGTTACAGCAAGAGCGGCCTCTTCTTTCTTTTTTCCTAACCACTTTATAAAATTATAGGCAATACTTTCTCCTGCTCCAGAAGCCTCTAAAATAGCCCCCATCATAACGCCGAGACCGATGACAATCCCTATACCGCCTAATGTTCCACCAAATCCTTTGCTAACGGTCGCAATCGTGTCGTCAACACTTAACCCACCAATAATACCTGCGATACATGCCGCAATTAACATCGCAATTAACACATGTACTTTTGTACGTAATACAAGAAAAACAAGGACTGATACGGCTACTATTAGTCCAATTACTGAGGTTGGTAACATTAGACAATCTCCATATTGTTAACAGAAATAAATTGTTGTAATACATCCTTGAAATTACTGTCTGCTTTAAATCCAAGCTCCAGTTCTTTAGTACAATCAATTTTTTGTGGCCAACTACTCACAATACGATCAATACCCGCATCATGCTCATAGGTAATATAATTAGAAAGTTGCTTACCCACTAAAGTGTCCATTGTTTGAATCATCTCAGCTGGTGTAGTTTGAATTCCAGGTAAATTAAGCGTTCTATAGGACAGATTATTTAACTGCTCATAAGGCATTAGCCCTGCATACTGAATATTGTCAACCACTCTAGACGGGCTCGATATCCAAAGTTTTAGCGTAGGGTCTACAGGACAATTTGATTCTTGAGCATTCAAAGGCTCACGAATAATTCCGCTTACGAAAGAGCTAGCGGCAAGGTTTGGTTTCCCAGGGCGAATACAAATAGTCGGTAAACGTACGGATACAGCTTTAACAAAGCCTTTACGGGCATAGTCGTTCACCAATAACTCACCTATAGCTTTTTGCGTCCCGTAGGATGACTGAGGATGAAGTGCTGTTATTGGTGTAATCGTTTCCGGAAGATCACCACCAAATACAGCTAAAGATGAAGCAAACGTAAAACGAATATTAGGGTTTACTTTACGGCAACGCTCAAGCAATAACTGTGTGGTCGTCAGATTTACAGCTACGCCTAAATCAAAATCTTGCTCAGCATGGCTCGATACAATTGCCGCTAAATGAAAAATGTGTGTCGTTTCGGCAGTAATAACTTGGTCTATATTTTCTCGCTTTGTCATATCCATGACTAAAGAAACGACTCGGTCATCAATGCCCTCTAAGCGCGACTTTTGAATGTCGACAATAGTAATACTTTCAGCTTTGTTTTCTTTTAGTAGTGATTTGGCAAGTAGGGTTCCGAGAAAACCCGCCCCTCCAGTTATGATAATATTCATAGTCACGACCCTTTGTTTTTGTAATTGGTTTCAAGTTATTTATGGATAGAAATTAAAATTGTTATAGGTATGGTTTAACCCAACTAAGGCCCAGCTGCGTGCTATGCCTTGGGTTGTATTCACAACCGATCCAGCCTTGGTAACCAGAGTCATCCAAAACATTGAATAGGTGTGGGTAATTCAGTTCGCCTTCCGATGGTTCGTGCCTTTCAGGCACAGAAGCAATTTGAATATGGCCTGTGTATGGCGCCACATCGCGAATCAACGTACTCAGATCACCGTCCATAATTTGTGCGTGATAGAGATCGAGCTGCAATTTCACGTTTGGACGAGCCACTTGTTTGATGAGTTCCACCGCTTCACGTTGATGTGCAACAAAGTAGTTCGGTACATCGCGATTGTTGAGTGGCTCAATCATCAGCTCAACACCTTGTTCGGCAAACTTATCCGCTGCATAACGAATGTTTGAGATAAAGGTTTCAATATGCTGATCACGAGTGAAGCGTGAATCAACAATGCCAGACATAGCGTGAACCTTTTTACAGTTCAGTGCCTTGGCGTACATCAGCGCAGTCTCGACGCTCGTTTTAAATTCATCCTCACGCCCCGGAATAGCTGCAAAACCTCGTTCACCTGCATCCCAATCACCTGGAGGCATGTTGAATAACGCTTGCTCAAAACCAAACTGCTGTATCTTGCTTGCTAGTTCTTGCGCTTCGAATGCGTATGGGAAAAGGTATTCCACCGCTTTGAAGCCCGCTTGGTGTGCTTTTTCGAAACGATCTAGAAAAGGAACTTCTGTGAATAACATTGTCAGATTTGCTGCGAATTTAGCCATTACTTACCTCTCCCTTTTAGGTCTTGAATCTCAGTATCCGTTAAGTAGCGGATGTTGCTGTCTTTAAGAATGAACGCTAGCTTCGCTGTCTCTTCTAGCTCTTCTGCGTTATCCACTGCATCTTCAAAGTCCGTACCCGTGATCACTGGACCATGGTTCGCCAGGAGGAAAGCTCGGTAGTCACTAGCCCGTTGCGCAAGTTCTTCAGCAATCTGAGGGTCGCCCGGGCGCAGGTACGGAATCACTGGCAGTTCGCCAATGCGCATTACAAAGTAAGGTGTAAAAGCTTTGATGGCATTCTCGCGATCTAGACCTTCAAGACAAGAAAGCGCCGTCAAGTAAGTAGAATGCAGATGCACAATCGCATTACACTTTGAGTTATTTCGATAAATCGCCAGATGAAAAGCGACTTCTTTTGATGGCTTTTCACCAGAGATATGGTTGCCATCAATATCCACAACCGAAAGCTCTTCAGCAATCAAGCGGCCGAACGAAGAACCAGTTGGCGTTGCCAGAAAGTGTCCATTAGGCAGTTTTAGAGAAAGGTTGCCAGCGCCGCCAGTCGCATAGCCACGTTCAAACATAGAGCGCGCCATAGTGACCATTTGCTCTCGCAGTTGTTGTTCTGTCATCAATTCTTTATTCATCACAACCTCACCTATTCAAAAAACGACTGTGCTTTGGCAAAGAAGTGTTCATCGCCGAAGTTGCCCGATTTCAGAGCCAAAGAAAGCTCGCCTTCAAGTGACTTCACCCAAGGTACACCTGGTGCGATTTGAGGACCGATATGAAAACCTTTTACGGCTAGGCTTTGGGTTACAACCCCTGAGGTTTCCCCACCCGCAACGATGAAATTTTTCACACCGTTCTGCTGAAGTTTAACTGCAAGTTGGCTAAAGAATTGTTCAACCGCGTGACTTGAAGCATGCGCGCCAAACTCTTGTTGAATCGCTTTTAACGCCGCTGCATCTGCGGTTGCGTAAACCAGTGGTGCGAACTCGCTTTCGATGTTGGTCATGACCCAATCAAACACTTGATTTAAGTAATCTTCTTCCGTCAGACACGCCTTCACATCAATAGCAAAGTGTGGCGCTTTTTCTTTGTAAACAGCGACCTGTTGGTTGGTCATGACAGAACAAGATCCAGATAACACAACGGTTGGTGCCTTTTTAGGGTTCCCCTCTTGCTTCGCATCACTTTGATCTTCAAGGTTCTCTATCCAGTTCTTAGCAATACCCGCAGCCAAACCAGAACCACCAGTTACCAGTTTTAGAGACTTCGCCGCTTGACCAAGTGTGACAAGATGCTCTGCATTGAATGCATCAACCACTGCATAGCGGTTGCCTTGTACTTTTAGCTCTTCAAAGCGCCCAATTACCGCTTTTGGACCTTGTTCAATTATTTGGAAGTTCACCAGGCCAGATTTGCCTTGAGATTGAGCATCCATCATACGAACTAGGCTTGAATCAGTCATTGGTGTCACAGGGTGATTACGCATACCTGAGTCGCTTAGCAAGTCTTGGAATACAAATAGATGGCCGTTGTAAACTGTGCGACCATTCACTGGTAATGATGGGCATACAATGGTGAACGCTTCACCTAGCTCTGCAAGCAGTGCATCCGTTACAGGACCAATGTTACCTTCTGCTGTGCTGTCAAACGTTGAGCAGTACTTGAAGTAAAACTGCTGACAGCCATTTGCTTGCAGCCACTTAAGCGCCGCTACTGAATCCTCGATTGCCTCATCTACAGGACAAGAGCGAGATTTAAGACTGATCACGACCGCATCTGCGTTTACATCAATCTCTTCTTTTGGAATACCGTTAAGCTGAACTGTGCGCATGCCGTTTTCTACAAGAAAACCTGCGATGTCTGTTGCGCCAGTAAAGTCGTCTGCGATAACGCCTAATAACATCATTTTTTCTCCGTTTTACGTGCGCTTATTTCTGTTTGTTTTCTACACCTGGAAGCTCAATACCATCAAAAATCTTGATAACGGCACTGTCGTCCTCCTGGCCAAAACCAGCATTGCTTGCACTCAAAAACATGTTTAGTGCTGTGCTTGATAGAGGAAGTGGAAATTTGAGATCTTTTGCTGTGTCCGATACGAGGTTTAAATCTTTCACAAAGATGTCGACCATAGATTTAGGGGAGTAATCACCATCAACTACATGCTTCATGCGGTTCTCAAACATCCAAGAGTTACCCGCTGCATTCGTCACCACGTCGTACATCAGGTCAAGAGGAATGTTTGCACGTGCCGCTAATGCCATTGCTTCAGCACCAGCTGCGATATGAACACCTGCTAGCAATTGGTGGATAATCTTCACAGTTGCGCCTAGGCCAATCGCTTCACCGATGTTGTAGACTTTAGCTGCCGTTGCGTTGAGTACTGGTTCAAGTGCATCAAATGTGCTTTGCGCTCCCGACGCCATAATAGTCATCTCACCTAATTCTGCTTTTGCAGCACCACCAGATACCGGTGCATCAAGCATCACAAGATTGTGTTCTGCCAATTTCGCTTCAATTTGTTTTGCGTCTTCTGCTGAGATGGTTGCTGAAACCATTACTGGCGTATTCGGCTTAAGCGCTGTAGCAAGACCGGTTTTGAACAAGACCGTGTTAACTTGAGCTGCGTTCACAACAAGAACTAGAACCGAATCAAGCTTATCTGCAAACTCAACTGCATTTGTAGAAACAGCTTTTGCACCGAATGAACCTAACTCTTCAAGCGCTTGAGAATTTAAATCGAAACCATAGACATCTAGGCCTGCACGCACACATGACTTTGCGGCGCCCATTCCCATAGAGCCTAAACCGATAACACCTACAGATTGAACTTCACTCATAAAAACAATGCCTTCTGGTCTATTAAACTTTGTTAATTCTTGTTTGGTTGATGTGATTATATGTGAAGATTAATACTAAGACCTCGCTTTGAATCACATTTTTTCACACAAATTAACAATGTCGTGATATATACCTCTTTATGGGCAGAGATATTCCGAGCAGTTAACACAAGCGAAGGCTGTTCTTACAACGTTGAGAACATAATTCACAGATATTCACAACAAATGAAAAGATTGGTAGGATACTGAAAAACAAGAATATAGAAGTGAAACTATGATCCCAGCAGAACGTCAAAGAACCATATTATCCCTGTTATCACATCAAGAAGTGTTAAGCATTTCAGATTTAACCGACCACCTTGGCGTATCACATATGACCATTCGTCGTGATATCGTGAAGCTTGAATCCTCAGGTAAAGTCGTTTCTGTTTCTGGTGGAGTGCAACTCGCTCAAGCTCTACATTCCGAACTTTCCCATGATGCGAAGGTCGAGCAACAAGCGGATGAAAAAATTCAAATTGGTAAGCTGGCGGCTACGTTAATTGGTCAAGACGCTACGATTTACTTGGATGCGGGAACAACCTCTCTAGAAATCGCCCATCAAATAGCAAATCGTAATGATCTTTTAGTGATCACCAATGACTTCTCTATTGCTGCTTTCCTTATGACGCACAGTGAATGTGAGCTTTACCACACTGGGGGAAAAATTGACCGCGAGAACCAATCCACCATTGGAGGAAAAGTCGCAGAGTTCTTGAATGGGCTAAATATTGATATCGCCTTTATTTCGACTTCATCTTGGAGCTTGAAAGGCTTATCAACACCTAATGAAAATAAAGTTCTCGTTAAAAAAGCAATCATCAAGGCGGCACAAACCAATTATCTGATCTCAGACTCAACTAAATACGGTCAGATAGCGAGCTTTCATGCATTAGACATCGAGCAATTGGACGGAATTATTACCGATCGAAACCTATCCGAAGTGGTCACTCAAGAATTAACGGATAAAGGATTACGTGTGTATAAAGAGTAACACTACCTAAATATCTGAGTTCGCGTAACTTTTATACTCGTTAATTTATAGGTGCTTCCAATATACATAGACCGTGCTGTGTACTTTCTGGCAGAAAACACATCCTTTTGTTTTCTAAATTACCAAATTACTGATTACATCTGGGATATGGAAGCTCACTTCGCTTTATCGCTGCTCGTCACTTGTCATCAAAAATCAAATTCACCGCAATTGCCATCAAAACTAAGCCTAAGATTGGCAGCAAGACACCCAATGGTGAGCGCTCTATGTAAGGCAAGTTTTCAGCAATCAATAAGCCCCACTCAGGTTCGGGCGGCTTAACGCCAAGTCCGATAAAACTCAGAGACGTCAGGCTAAGCGTAATGTAAGGCAAACGCAGAAACGCATGACGAATCAATGGCGGCAGCACATAAGGCAACAAGTAGTAACGGAGTACTCGCCACTGACTGGTTCCCCAAATGGGCGCAAGATGCGTATATGGCTGCGCTTTGGCTTCCATCAACAAGCTCGCACAGTGCGCCGCTAATGGTGCCCATGACACCATAACAATCGCAATCAAGGCACTGTTTGGGTTCATCCCCGTTAGACCAGCAATCAGTAGACCCGCCACGATGTATGGCACACCTTTGGTGATCTCAATTAAGCCTTGGCTATAACGAGTCACGAAGCCGAGCAGCAAACCAATCACCAAACTTAGGAACGTCGCGATGATGCCCATTTTGATTGTCGACATCATACCGCCACCAACGCGAGCAAGCAGATCTCGCCCGACCGCATCGGCACCAAACGGGGCAGCCAAGCTTGGCGATTCAAGGCGGGTAAATTGGATGGTGTAAGGATCGCGCATTAACGCCCATCCCGCACAACCAATCAGCAAGGCAAAGATTATGGCACTGACGATGCGTTTGGTGGTGCTTTGGGTAAAACGGAACGTGCTGTGACTGCTGATCAGCTTGCCACTTGTGACACTGTGCCCGAGTAACCAGCGTTGCAATAAGATGCTCGCACTGCTGATCAACATCGAGAACACCAGCAACACCAACAAGCCACCTTGCAGCATCGGCAGATCTTGTGACTTCGCTGCACCTAAGATCAATCGTCCAATACCCGGAATGGAAAACACCTGTTCCACAGCAACCGCACCGCCGGTTAAACCAATCACCGTCATTGCGATTTGAGGAATCAAGTTACTAACGGCACGCCACAAGGCAAAGCGTAAGATTTGAAACTTACTGACGTTCGCCGATAGCCAAGTGATCACCCAAGGTTCATCTAATACACGCTTGAGGCTGTCATTGAGCAAACGACCGAACAAACCAGCAGCAGGCAATGCCATTGCCAAACTGGGTAACCAGAGGTTTTGCACGCCTTGCCAACCATAAGGTGGGAACCAACCCAACCAAATGGAAAACACCATGATCAGCAGCGAAGCAATCACGTATTCCGGCAGTGAAACCAACACCGAACTGAGCGTGTCATGATGTTTGTCTAAACGATTCTGTTGCCAACGACGCACAGTGTAAAGCACGCTCGCCATGCACATTACAAATGCCATGCCCAGCGCTGTAAGCATCAGTAGTAACGACGTTTTTGCGGTTTGTTGAACGCTCTCCATCACGGATGCGCCGCTCACCCAAGAGACACCTAAGTCTCCTTGCATGGCAAGCGTCAACCAATCCCACAATCGCTCAGCAGCGCTGCGGTCAAGTTGAAGATCCTCTCGAATGGCTTGCAGAGCTTCTGCCGTCAGCAATTGTTGAGCACCCGCACGAGCACGGAGGATTGATTGGCTTGGGTCGATACCTGCAATATCCGGCATCAAACCCACCAGCACAACCACTACCCCGAGTGACAGGAAGCGCGACAAAAAACGCGTAAACCATTCAGGCATACAAGCGCTCCAACGAGAGCGCATGTTGGCAACAGACGACATCGAGTTAGTTCACCTCAGTAAACTGGTCGATCAGGCGACGCTCACGTGGGTCACGTTGTGCATTCTTCACGCGGTCACTCTCACCTTGGATTACACGCTCGTGAAGCAGTGGAATCACAGCGTATTGCTCAAGGATTTTGCTTTCTGCTTCGATGATCGCTTGTTGGCGTTTCTCACCCAAAGGCTGACGATCAGCGTGTTTCAATGCTGCGTCCACTTCTTCAGAGCAGAACTGACCTAGGTTGTAAGAACCTTTACAGCTAAAGTCACTTTGCATGTACGCCACTGGGTCACCAGAATCCAGCACCGTTGCACGTGACAACAAGAACGCATCGAACTTACCTGCTAGTGCATCGTTTTCGATTTGTGCGTATTCACGAACGTCTAGCTCAACCACAAAGCCAGCCGCTTCAAGTTGTTGCTTTAGCAGCACCGCTACTTCTGGCAACTCAGCACGGTCGGTAAATGTACCGATGGTGATCTTCTCACCGTTCGCGTGGCGCATTTCCATGGTTTCCATACGAGGGTTCGCATCACGAATTGGTTGAGCCCATGCCAATGCTGGACCTAACAGACCTTTCGCTGAATCGGCGTGGTTCTCGTAAACCGTTTTGATGATTTGCTCACGGTTAACCGCTTGAGCTGCAGCTTTACGCAAACCGAACTGGCCAAACACGTCTGATTTATTGTTTAGGTAAAGCGTGTTGGTACGCGGCATTGCGACTTCGTGCAGCTGTGAAGATTCCATCATCGCGATTTGCGATACAGGAACCGCTTCAACGACATCCGCCTCACCGGTACGCAGCGCTGCAGCACGAGCAAAACCGTTTGGTACGTATTCCGCAAAAATGCTATCTACTTTCGCTTTTTCACCCCAGTAACCATCAAAACGCTTCAATTTAGCGCTGGTTGTCCCGTTGATTTCTGTCAGAACGAATGGGCCCGTACCCGCATTGATTGGCACAACACGACCGTTTTCTTGGTATGCAGCACCAGAAAGGATCGCTAACTGTGGACTAGATAGACGACTTGGCAACAATGGATCGTTAAAGGTCGTTTTGATTTCAACAGTGAAGTCGTCCAATGCGCTAACTTGCCATTCGATACCATCCAAAATGCGTGGTTTTGGTGCGGCATCTAATGCTTTTTGTAGAGAGTTCACAACCGCGTTGGCATCAAGGTCAGAACCATCGTGGAATTTCACGCCCTTACGTACCGTAAATTGCCACGTCATCGGGTCAACTTGTTCCCACTCCGTTGCCAGCATAGGCTCTGCTACCGACTGATCGTTTAGGTTCACTAGCGTTTCTGCCGTGCTCCAACGTGACAGTTTGAACGCGTCATCTGAAAGTGGCGACAAACCTGTGCGTGGTGGCTGCATCATGGCAACGCGAATTTTCGTTGCTTGCGGTGCCGCTGCTTTTTCCGCATCTGGCTTACTTTCGCCAGAGTCAAAACAACCCGTCAGTAGTGCGCTTAAAGCCAGCGACAAAGCTAACTTGGGAGTACTAAGGTGCATAAGAAACCTCTCCAATGGTTTTTGTGAATTCATTACTTTTGTGTTGAGCGCTCATCAAGGCTCTCGTGATCAAGTGCGATGGGTTATTTGTCACGTTTTGTGCCGTGCCGTGTTCGACAACGCGTCCTTTGTCTAACACTAGGATTTCATCGCATAGGGTTTGTGCCGCATCGAGGTCATGTGTCACCAAAATCAGGCGCATCTGACGACTCTTTTGAATGCCTGCCAACAAGTCGAGAATCTGTTTACGACTGACGGGGTCTAAGCTGCTGGTTGGCTCATCGGCAACCAATACGCAAGGCTCAACAATCAAAGCTCTGGCGATAGCCACACGTTGGGCTTGCCCAACTGATAATTGCTGCGGGTTACGATCCAACAATGTGAGATCCAAACCGACATCCGCCAACACCTTTTCCACCTTCTCATTGAGCTCTTGTGTCAAACCAATGTTGCTTAGCGGCTCCAGTAAGATCTGGCGAACGGCGTAATAAGGATTCAAGCTCGATTGCGGCTCTTGCGGAATCAATTGAATGTGCTGGCACAACTCTTGGCGCTGCTTAGCCGAGCTACGCGATAGCGGATAGCCACACACATACACTTCACCAGATGTGGGTTTACGAAGACCAAACAGAAGCTCAATCAAAGTCGATTTACCCGCACCAGAAGGACCAACAATCGCAATGTTCTTTGTGTCGATGGAAAGATCCAATTGTTCGAGCGCTTTAAACGGTTTGCCCCCCAACCAACTTGGTTTGGAGTAATAGTGAACACTGGCTTGCTCAAAGCGAACTTCCGCCGATTTAGGCTGCGTGTGCCCGCTCAAGTTGTGCTTAGTCAAAATAGGCTCCAGAGATGAGGTTAAGGCAGCAGTTGCGCAAGTTGTTGGCAGAAAGGATGCGAACTTTGCTGAATGGCTTGCCAAGGTGCGCCATAAGCCACCATGGTGTTGTCCGCAATCACCAAGACTTTGTCACACGCCAAAGCCGCAGATAGATCGTGCGTGATCAACAAACCACTGATGTTGCGTTGCTGAACACTACTGCGAAACAACTCAAGGATCTCCGCTTCGGTGATTGGATCGAGCGCACTGGTGGGCTCATCAGCGATGATCAAGTTGGCACTACCAAGCAACGCAATCGCAATACAAATACGCTGGCGCTGACCACCAGATAACTGGCTTGGATGCTGCGCCAATGCTGCTTTTGGATCTGCAAATCCGAGTTGAGACAACAAGGTCGTCACCGTTTCTCGGTTTGCTGAAGACAAGCGTGTTTTGTTGCCCGTCAATGCCAAACACAGTTGTTGCTCGACAGACGCCAATGGATTCAGCGCTTTAAGTGCATCTTGGAAAATGACCGCGGGACGCTGGGATTGACTCCGTTGCAGCATGGCAGTTTGTGCGACTTCACTGCTGTTAAGCTGGATACTTCCGTCTACCCAAATATCTGACGGCAAAAAACCTGCGACGGCTTTCGACAACATGGATTTACCAATGCCGGAAGGTCCCATAATGGCAAGAGCTTCACCTTGAAACAGCTCAAAAGAAATGTCTTTGAAGAGTGTGCGTTCTGAGTCTGTAAGGCTGAGATTATTAACGGAGAGTATTGGTTGAGAAATCACGGCATCAAACTAAATGTAATAATATAACATCACAAATAATATCATGCGGGTTAAAGCAAGGAAACCAGTCGGAAAGGTTATTTCATCACCTTTTTCAGATTTATCAGCAAGGGCAGATGGCTCCACCCTTGTCATAAGAACATCTAAATTAGGTCGTTTGTGACAGTGTGAATTAAAGACACTTTTGTTTAACTTGACCGAGGTATGGGAACAAGAAGACAAAACGCCCAACGTAGAACAAAGTGAATGCCAGCCACAAACCGTGATTGCCCCAATATTGCACCGCAATAAATTGGGTCACTAAGAACAACACCATGGTTAGAAAGGTAGAGTTACGCACTGGTCGCGTCGTCCCTGTACCGGTAAAGATGCCGTAAAACGTAAGACCAAAACCAGCAACCAACGGAAATGCCAATAACCAAGGGCTCATGTCTAGATACAGCTCAACAAGGTTTGGCAAAGTGGTAAATAACGACACCACTTGATGTTTGAACAGCACTAACAGCAAGGTCAAGACAACAACGAACGCCGCGGTCCATTGCGTGTTTAGCTTAATCACGTTATCAAGCAATGTCGGATTCTTCTGGCCTACGGCTTTACCTGCGAAGACGCTCGACGCATTCGCCACACCATCGAACATGTAGCTGACGATAAAGGTCACTTGCATCAAGATTGCGTTCGCAGCAAGCACATCAGAACCAAGCTGAGAGCCTACACGCGCCATCATGTTGAAGAACACCAATAGACACACAGTGCGAAGCAGCAGATCCATATTGGAAGACGCGATAACTTTGAGATCTTTACGCGTCATTTTCGCGGTCTGAATGTAATCAAACAGCGGGAAGCGACAGGTTTTCAACACCAGCACCGCACCAATAACAAACGTCGAAATTTGCGCGATAAGTGTCGCTACCGCAACGCCAGCAATGCCCATATCGAAGTACAACACAAAGACGATATCCAGCACGATGTTCAGCACGTTACCAAACACTTGCGTGAACAAGGTTTCTTTGGCTTTCGCCTGTCCCATCAACCAACCAATCACGGTGTAGTTCAGCAGTACAAACGGCGCACCAAAGATCATGATATCGAAGTAAGTCTTAGCGTTTTCTGCCACGACTGCATCAGGGGAGATAATCAGCTCTGCCCCCATCCAAATCACGGACTGCAACGCAATGAAAATCAAGCCAAGGCAGAGCGAAAGCACGAAAGGACGGAATAAGCTGCTCGCTTGATCTTCTGGGCTATTTTTACCTAATGCGATTGCACTTTGCCCGGTAGTACTGACGCGGAAGAAGCCAAACAGCCAATACAAGGTATTCATGATGACGGTGCCGATCGCTACACCACCAATCATCTCAGCCACACCGAGTTTACCGATCACCGCGGTGTCCACCGCCCCCAATAATGGTTGGGTTACCGTAGAAACGATGAAAGGAAATGCGATTTTAAAATAGTCTTTATGAGTCAGGGACATCTTAAATTATGAACAAGATTAATTTTTATAAGGTCGCTATCATATGCGAATGGCGCCCGAACATGAACCAAAGTTCACCAGCAAGGAATAGCATTGATAATTGATACAACCAGCCAACGTATTCTCATACCAAAGCTTGAAATAGGATAACGACTTATGAGAAAAGCCAAGTTAACTGCATATAAATGAGTTTCTAGTTTGGAAAGATTAGCGTTTGGTTGAGCATGGCAGATCAGAATGTATCTGCCATGTCATAACGGTAGTGATTGGTGAAAAGAGACCGTACAGATGATATTTAATGCTTGTGGGTTTCATCTGACAATGTTTAGGTCGATACCAAGCCTTATGTTCTGTAAAGCACCTTTACAACATGCCAACCGAACTTGGTTTTAACTAGATGCGGCGTTAACACTTCGCCAGAAAAGCACACTTTGTCGAATTGAGGTACCATTTGACCACGGCGGAATTCACCAAGGTCACCACCGCGTTTGCCTGACGGGCAAGTTGAATACTTCTTCGCTAATGTCTGAAACTTTGCGCCTTTTTTCAGTTGCTTGATTATGTCTTCCGCTTGCTCTTTGTGCTTCACAAGAATATGTAATGCGGCTGCTGTATTTGCCATTGATCTATCTCTCACTATTCTGGTCGCGCAAGTGTACCCAATCCTTTTTAACAGACCAAACATTTCTTAATAATAGCTCAGCGGTAAAGGCCCAAATACACGAGGAATATAAAATCGTCTACATAATGAGTTTAAAATACAAACAAGTTTTGCTCAGTTAATCACTATTCTCTAAAAGATTGTCTAAAAAGCTCACATTTGTCTCTCCGATGGTTGAAGCCTTCGTCTGATAAGATTAGATTAGACACAATTCGGTGGTATTTATAAGGTTATTTTCATGGCAAAAGTCGTTAGCAAAGCGAATCAATCTCAGGGCATGTTGATGTTTAAGCTCACCCTGCAACAGAGTTTCGCTATCGGTACGCTAAAAGTCCGTGAAATCGTCCCGTACATGCCAACGACAAAGATCCCTTACTCGCATCATCACGTCATTGGAACCGTTACGATACGTAACTTAACAGTACCAGTGATCGATATGTCAGCGGCTGTTGGCTTTCGTCCTATTAATGAAGAAGAATATAAAAGCTGCTACTTGATCGTGACAGATTGCTTGCGAACCGTGGTTGCGTTTATGGTTCGTAGTATAGAGAAGATCATTGAGTGTGATTGGAAAGCTATTGAAACGCCACCTCCGAGCGCTGGAAAAAATATTTTCGTGACTGGAATTACTCGCTACGAGGACAAAACTGTTCAAATGCTGGATGTGGAGCTGCTACTTTCCAAAATTTATCCGCAGTACGAGAATTCAAAGATACCAATGCTGACAGATATTGAGCGAGAACGCCTAAAAGCACTCAGTATTCTATTGGTGGATGACTCTTCCATCGCTCGTAAACAGCTGTGTGACGCACTCGATAGCATCAATATTGGGTATCAAATCTGTAAAAATGGTTTAGATGCATTGGAACTGATGAAAAGTGACGCTGCGGCTCATCGCCCAATTGATATTCTGGTCAGCGATATTGAAATGCCCGGATTAGACGGTTATGAATTAGCATTTGAAGTTCAGAATAATTCCTCTCTGAACCATTCATACCGCATTTTACATACATCGTTATCGAGCGAAATCTGTGTAGACAGAGCTCACCAAGTTGGCGCGCATGAGGCACTTGAGAAATTCAATGCAGGAGAACTAATCGAAGCGATGCTTCGCGGAGCAAAAGAGCTAGAAGCCAAAGCTATGACTTCTTAACTCTTATTGGACGAGTTGATTTGAGAATATAATGCAGTGCTTGTCCTATCCCTGATGCTCACATCCGCTAATTTCTCAGCTCACTTCTTTGGCATCGCGTAACTACGAGAAACGAATTCCGTCTCTTTGACTTGGTGAGCATGATTAATATAAGAAGCTAGGCTGTAAAGTACATTCGCTAATAAGTTCGCGTAACGAAACAAAATAGGTGCGGGCTGCTTCTTACCTGTATGTTCAACGGCAACTAATGCTCGTACCGTTTTTTTAGCTTGGCAACGGCACAAATGCAATTGACTGGCTGCCGGGTGCCCCCCGGGTAGAACAAAGCCTTTGAAGCCGCCATCAATACGTTGCTTGAGCAAAGCATAATCGGCCTTTAACTCTTCAACTTCCGTCTCTGTAATCGCTAATTTCCCGCGAACCGAACCATTTAGATGATAAACATTAGGCTGCATTCTTGTCAGTATATCGCGGCTAAACTCGTCCAACTCCATAGCGAGAACAAGGCCAATACGACTACAAAGTTCATCTGCTGTAATTTCAAAGTCACAAACCGGACTGTCCTCGTAAATAAACGGATAGCAAATCTCGCTCAATTCCTTACTTACAGGTTTCATGCTTTTGTTCCAATATAAAAAAGGGAGTCAGTATAACCTAACTCCCTTTAAACGTTCATTATGCCAAATGAGCGACATTCATATGATCGGTTTACAATCAGGCACTTTCGACTTTCTTGTGACCTTCTTGAAGGTGAACAAAATCGACTAAATCATCACCAGACACTTGATACGCCTGACCAAAACCTTTAACAAATAGCCCCGATTCTGGCTTTAAGTTGAACAAAACGAAATCCTCTAGCTGGCTTAGACCATCAATAATCTCACCAAAACGCTCTTTCATTTGTCCAACAACTTGTTGCCACATCTCTGTGTCTCGCTCAACTACATTTGCTACCGCATCAAAAGTTAAGCGCTTACGAGCAAACAGCTGCTTTGAAGACTCTTCATCTTCGATCATCATCAATGAAACATTTGGATTTTCTAAAAGGTTACGGGCATGACGAGCGATTTTAGAAATGAGAACGAAATAACCTTCCTGGTTTTGGACATAAGGCGCGTAGCTTACATTCGGGCGACCTTCTGCATCGACAGTTGCAAGCTGAAGTGTACGGCGCTCCTGACGAAACTCTTTGATCTCTGGCCCTAAACGACCTTGCAAACGCTCTTGTTTAACTTGTTGATCCATATTGATACCTGACTTTACTAATTAGTATTCGAGTTAAGCCTCGATTATGTTTGTGATTACTTTTTTAATTCGGCTTGTAGGGCGCGAAATGCGGTGACTTGCTCTTCAATCAACTCGCGCTTTTCGTTACGGCCTAAATAAATCTTGAAAATATTGCTTCCGCACTCTGAGAAAAAACCAAAATAGTGACTCTCTCTACCCATAAACGGTTTACTGACTAATGCGACATTTTTAACGTTATCTAATTTAAGGTGGCCGTGCAGTTCACCTTCTCTACCCATTAAATTGTAATAGCCACGCGCCACTTTTCCTTTTGGAAACGGCGCTTTAACTTCAAAGATAGAACCAAAAGAGTGGACGATGGTCGTCACCGGGCCAAAACCAACCAAACTTTCTAAGATGCTTTGCGCTTGCTCTCCTGGTGCAATAGCCACCATTTCCTGAGGTAGAGCCGCAACAACCTCAAACTCGGAAATGCCAAGACGCTCTGCCATCGCAGCTGGCAATAATTGTGGTTCTTGCTCTAGTAATACTTCAACTTGTTGCTTGATTGATTCCATTGTGTCTTCCGTTTTTGTTCAATTTGTTTTCATTAATTATTGAATGCTTTCGGTACCGTTTCGTTCATCTCTGACGTGAGTACCTGAATACAACTTTGAGCCAATGACACTGCCCAGAAGCTGCCTGCAAGAGTAAGGACTGCGCTACGTTCATGTAGCTGTACTAAGCCTTTCGCTTGCCACACTTTAAATAGAGGCAATAAAAACACGAACGCGTCCTCTCCCATAAATGATGGAAGTTGATTTGCTTGAACAATGCCACGGTCAAACGCAGATTTGAGTGCAGAAAAAAGTGGTTCTAGAGGGCTTTGCTTCATCATCATCGCGATGGTGCTTTGACCTTCTTTGACCGCTTTAATATAGGTCTCTAGTGTGCGGTGTTGCATCATCCCGTAGCCACCGATATTACCTCCAGCACCACAGCCAATTGGCAATACCTCTGCATAAGTCTTGGCTAAACTATTGTATAAACTACGCTCGCGGTTATCGATTGCCCAATGGTTCACACTCAGTTGCTTCATATGGTGTTTGGCCATAAAGTTCACACCGAACTCATACATTCCCGCTTTTTCTGGTGTGGTCGCAGGTGGCGGGATTTTTCCCTTTTCTACGAGGTTGAGCATGGGAGCTGACCCACCAACCACTAACTGATACAAGTCCAGTCCGTGTGCGCCAGTCGAGAGGAAATCATTTAAATCTTGCTCTAACACTTCTTTGGTTTGATAAGGTAAGCCATAGAGTAAATCGATAATGACCGGAATTTTGTCTTCTTTGGCGATCTCGCTCACCCGTTTGAGGACATCTTCTCTATCATCTAAACGTTTTGCGCTGCGGCGCACTTGTGTATTAAAACTTTGCACACCAAAAGAGAAACGATTAAACCCACCGTCTAAAGCGCCTTGATACAACTCATCAGAAAAACGATTGATGCGACCTTCTAAGGTGATTTCGCAGTCTGCGGCCAAAGGAAAGTGGTCTCGGATAGCCTGGCCTAACACACGAACCTGTATTGGAGATAAATCCGTTGGCGTTCCGCCCCCGATATATACGGCGTGAAAAATACCATTTTGTGTCCAAGGTAATGCCGCTTTCTCTCTAAGCTCCTGCATTAATGCTTCAAAGTACTCATCAACCAGTGTGCGACTTGCAGCATTTTGAAAGAAGTTACAAAAAGTGCAACGAACGCGACAAAACGGAACATGAATATAAAGACAGCGCTTATTGGTCGCTTTAATTGAGTTAGCCGTAATACTCGAAAAAATCGCCTGTTGTTGAGACGAGGGCACAGGTACGCTCGCTCCCCCGGCATGTGCAGAATGCTTCTTAACAAAAGCAAATCGCAATGGATCAGGACTATCACTGCCCAACACTGATTCATCAAGCTTATCGATATCGACGCTCATATATACTCGCTTAACTCCCATCATGTAAGGGATGGAAGCTGATCTTAAAAATTCTGCAAGAATCATAATTTGAGCGTAATGATAATGCAATTGATAATTGATCTTATTTCCATTGTAAGTAATAATCTGCCCAAGTTTTCATAGTTTCCCGAGATATTCCGTGAACGTACAAAGATATGTCATTGCAGGAGGTGCTTCCCTTGCCATCCATGCCGCACTTCTTTTTGTTTCTCAAGAGACAAAGGTGTTCGCGATGCCGGCTGGAAACCCAGCAAGTTCGGTAAGTCTAAATCTTGTGTCTGCTCCTCCCGCTGTCGAAAAATCTACACCAGAAAATGTAGCGCCACCAAAAGAGCAGCAGCCTCAAGACCAACCTGAACCAGAAAAGAAGATTGTAAAAAAACAGGTCGTCAAGAAAGACGCTGTTAAGAAGAAGGTAGTAGAGAAAAAACCTGAACCGGTTAAACAATCTAAACCTAAAGCGGTCGAGCCCACCAAAACCGTAACAAAGCAAAAGGTTCAGCCCGAAGCGAAACCAAAGAAAAAAACGGAACCAGTGAAGAAAGAGACGGTAGCTCAACAATCCGCACCTGCGAGCCAATCCAAAGGGGCAACGTCTCAGCCTGTCTTGGTCGACAAACCAACGTTTGTGAGTCAACCAACACAACCCCGTTACCCAAGATCTGCACAAAGACGCGGTATTGAAGGTGTAGCCTTGTATGAGATATGGCTAGATGAGAATGGTAACCAGATTAAACAGGTTTTGATTGAGTCTTCCGGCACAGAGTCGCTAGATGCCTCAGCACTTCGTGCGATCACACAGTGGCAATTTACACCACATATTTCAGGTGGGCTAAAAGTCGCTCACCGAGTACAAGTACCTGTTCGTTTTAAGTTGGATGGATAATGGAACAACTACAAGAATTACAAACTCAATTTGGGCTGATGACATGGCCTTTGATCATTTGCTCAGCTCTAACCGTGATGATCATCGCCGAGCGATTATTCCATGTGTTAATTAGCCTTGGTGTAGGAAAGCGAGCCATTCGCCAAAAGCTCACAGGATTAGACCCAACAAATGGGAGCGAACTTGAAGCACTTGCTGAAGAGTTGTCGAATAAGCGGCCGCTTCTGTACCGTGGTGTTGCGATGTTGCTTGCTCATCATTCGTTTTCGAAATCTTTAAGAGAAGATGCCGCAGGTATTTGGCTGCAAGAAAAACGCCATCAGTTGCATTCCGGCCTTCGTTTGCTGACGCTGATTGGCGTCATAAGCCCTTTAATTGGCTTGCTTGGTACGGTACTTGGCTTAATTGACATGTTTAAAGGCATCGCGGTTTCAACGGGGAATATCACTCCGAATGATTTGGCTGACGGCCTAGGTCTTGCTATGCGCACCACTGCCGCGGGTCTCATTATCGCACTTCCTGCCATTTCAGGAGCGCAGATCATTGGTTTGTGGGCGGATCGTGTAATCGCCAAGCTTGAGCACACTTTAAACTACGTCAACTTATGGCTTGAAGGTATCTCGTTACAGCATGTCTCGCCAGACCACTCAAAAGTAACACTGCGCTCTTCTGAGAAGATTGAGGCAGCAACTAAATGATTAAAACACCACAAGAAAATAGTCGTAACGGTTTAACCCCCGATTTAACACCGCTGTTAGACATTATTTTTATCGTCATGGTTTTCCTGATGTTAACCGCAGCGGTCAAACTCGATTCATTAGACGTCAATTTACCGAGCACAGAATCTCAGGCTGTTGCAGATGTCGATAAGCAATCCATCACGGTAAATATTCTTAAAGACGAGCCTTACTGGGCTATTAACGGCAAGACATATATCGATTGGGACAACTTTACCCTCGCGCTGTTAGAAGAGAGTAAGTCAAGCGATAAACCGATTGTAATTGGAGCAGAAAAAACCGCGAATATTCAGTCGCTAGTACAACTTCTCGGCTTTTTACAAGAAAACGGAATTCAAGCAACTCAGTTACTCACTGAAGAGCCATCATAAAAATAAGTAAGATAGAGATCCTTTCAAAATGAAGAACACACGCATCACTATTCATGCTGTTGTCACGGCAGCTATTTCCCTACTTGCGAGTAGTCAACTTTTTGCCAATGAAACGCCATCCTCAGAGCGCGTTGTTAGCGCAGGCAGCGCCGTCACTGAACTCTTGCTTGAACTCGACGCTAAAGATAGCTTGGTTGCTATCGACGTCACCAGTCAATTACCAAAAGGAATGGAACTGCCTAAAGTGGGCTACCATCGTCGTCTTTCAGCGGAGGGGTTGCTCGCCTTACGTCCGACAAAAGTCATTGGTTCTGATGAGATGGGGCCGAAAACAACATTGAGCCAATTGAAATCGGCTGGCGTAGATGTAGAAATCGTTAATACTGATGCAAATGTCGAGGGCCTTTATCAACGTATTGATCAAATTGCGAACCTTATGGATCGCAAAGCTCAAGCTGAAAGCTTAAAGCAAGATGTCCAGGCGCAAGTACAAGCACTCAATGCAAACCAACCTGATCAAGCGAAGAAAAAGAAAGTGCTCTTTCTGCTGATCCATGAAGGGCGACCTGCAAATGTTGCGGGCTCACAAACGACACCCGATGCAATTATTCAACTCGCCGGCGGACAAAACCCAGCCGCTACACAACTCTCGTCTTACAAGCCTCTATCCACAGAAGCGATGGTAGAGATGCAGCCTGACGTGATTCTTGTTAGTGGTCGCAGCTATGAAACGTTGGGTGGTGCCGATGCAATTTTAAAAGCAATGCCGCTTCTTGCTGCAACACCCGCTGGAAAGAACAAAGACATCATAACGATTGATGGCCATGCTCTGGTAGGTGGTTTGGGCCTTAAAAGCCTTGCAGAAGCTAAACGCTTGAATGCACTGCTTTACCCATAGAGACATGACATGTTGTTAAGACGCATCCCCCTTTCAACGACGTTATCAGTGCTTAGTGGATTTTTAGCATTTATTGCTATCGCCTCTATTACCGTTGGCCCAATGAACATTAGCTTTGCTGACAGTTTGCGTAGCCTAACGGGAGGCAGTTCTGATCTCGCTCCTCACATTCAGTTGGTCATTAACGAAATCCGATTGCCTCGCACCATTTTGTGTATGTTCATCGGCGCCATTTTAGCAATTTGTGGTGTGGTTATGCAGGGCTTGTTCCGTAACCCATTAGCCGAGCCTGGTATCATTGGTGTGTCTGCTGGCGCTGCTCTTGGTGGTGCATTCGCTATTGTTGTATTTGCTGAATTTAGCCAAAACTATCCGCAACTAATGAACTTAGCGGCTCTGCCTCTTTTTGCTTTCATTGGCGGTGCACTAACGACTATTCTCGTTTATAAACTCGGCACAAGTAAGTTTGGTACCTCAGTTACAATTATGTTGTTAGCCGGCGTTGCCATCAGCGCGCTCTCGGGTGCTGCGATTGGCTACATGAACTTTATCGCAGATGATCAGATGCTGCGAGACTTGACGCTTTGGTCGATGGGCTCATTAGCTGGTGCAAATTGGTCAGGGATTGCTCTATCTGCTGTAACACTCGTCATCCTATTGCTCTGGTTTCAGAAGAAGTCGATGGCGCTGAATGCTCTGTTGTTAGGGGAATCAGAAGCAAGACACTTAGGAGTTCCGGTTCAAAAACTCAAACGTCAGCTTATTTTACTTTCTGCACTGGGTGTTGGTATTACGGTGAGCATCAGTGGTGCAATTGGCTTTATTGGGCTCGTGATTCCTCACTTAGGGCGCATGCTCGCTGGGCCTGACCATCGAACGCTATTACCAATATCTGCCTTAATGGGAGCACTGCTTCTTACTGCCGCAGATATGTTTGCTCGTGTTGCCGTGGCACCAGCTGAATTACCAGTTGGAATCGTGACCGCATTGATTGGCGCGCCCTTTTTCATCTACTTATTGTTCCAGCAAAAAGGGAAGATTTTGTAATGAACCAGATCGTTTTATCGGGGAAAAACATTTCGATGACGTATGGCAACCGTGTGGTGCTCGATGACATCAACATTGATATCCGAGCTGGTGAAGTGACCGCCCTACTCGGCCCCAATGGCGCAGGTAAAAGTACTTTGCTCAAGCTTCTATGCGGTGAGATCTCTTCGAATCATCACATCACCTACTTCGGTAAACAAAAGCATGATTGGGAGCCTGAAAAAAGCGCCAAACATATTGCAATGCTCCCGCAGCACAGCACCTTAACCTTCCCATTTCTAGCCAGAGAAGTAGTAGAGCTGGGGGCAATACCGCTATCACTGTCCAATAAAGAAACCACTAAACTGGCTTTACATTACATGGAACAAACCGACGTATTGCATTTAGCAGAAAGCCTGTACCCGTCTTTATCTGGTGGAGAAAAGCAACGACTGCATCTAGCACGAGTGATGACACAACTACATCAATCTGGCGAAAAACGAATCTTAATGCTTGATGAACCTACCTCAGCGTTGGATCTCGCCCACCAACACAACACGTTAAAGATTGCTCGTGAAACGGCAAAAGCACAAAACGCAGCGGTGGTTGTGGTGTTACATGACTTGAATCTAGCCTCTCAGTACGCAGACCGCCTTGTACTCTTGCATAACGGGAAACTAGTTTGTGATGACACGCCATGGAATGCACTAACGTCAGAGCGCATTGAGCAAGTTTATGGCTATCGATCTATTGTGACAAAACATCCGACGCTAGACTTCCCTCAAGTGCATGCCGCAGCATAAAGCGTATCTCCTCTATGCCGTCTCTAAAACACTTCGATACGACAAAGGCCCGCAATATGAGAGTTGCGGGCCTTTGCTTTGATAGTGGCAGAATTTGGTGCTTTAAAGGCTATTACTTGCTCATTTGGATCAATGATCGACCAATCAACCACTCAAGCTCTTTGTCACCACCCGCACCAAACTGGCTTTCAACCATTTTGTATAAGCGGTCAATACCATTAGCAGCAAATTCTTGCGCATTTTCAGCGGTGACAATGTGATGGAATAGCAGTCGTAAAATCGCGAGGAATTCAGCATCTTCCAGCGCTTTAATCCAACTTTGTGAAAATGCATTTAATCCTTTATCAAACTCTAAGTGTTCAATAAACATTTTAAAGATACGGCCATCCAGTGCGGCGGTGAAGTCCGTTTTCTTAGGGAAGTGATGGCTAATACCGGTACGCGATATACCTGTCTGCTGGCTTAGCGTCGTGTACGACATTTTGTCGTAACCTAATCTGAGTAGCTGATCAATAACGGCATCCATGATCTTTTGGATAGTGATTTCGGTATCTTCTTTACTACGCTTTGGCATATTTTAAGCTCTTCTCTTTGTAAATCCATCTAACTCACTATTAAATGAGGCCAGAATGAAATCATTCTTAGCATTATACCCGGCTCGCCGATGCGGTTCGATTAGCGAAAACCTAGAAATCAGGTTGCTAAGCGCTGCACTTTAAAGCGCTTTGGGTATATGTATTGCGACTATTTAATATCATGTCGAGTTCCAAACCATAACGTCTTTACACTGCGTAATGTGTAATTTTCAGTTATGTTTTTGTCAATACATGCTACTCAAAATAAGGCGAAAATTTAGTCTCATCAAAACCTTGCGCCAATTATTCATCGAAACTATTCAAAGACCAAGAATGATAATTATTAAAAATAATCAATCAAGAAATAGTCTTATAAATTAACCATTAGTTCAACTGGACTGAGCAAAATCTCGTCACTATGTTCGTTAATTGATTTTAAATGTTGATATATATCACATTAACGTTCTTGATGATTTAGTAATCCAATCTTTAACCCTTACTTAACAAGGGCCTATTCTGTTCCTTTTTTACGCAAAAGTCGTCATTTTTGTAGATACAGATCAAATACCTGATAGAATACCCTTAGTATTTACAAGAGGATTCGTTATGAGTGTCGAATTAGAAAAAAACCAAGTATGTGAGGCCTGCGGCTGTGCTGGCGAGATAGGCTTTATCATCAAAGAAGGTGACGAAGTTGCCGACGTAACGGTTTTCGCACAGACAAAAACAGAGCTAGAGTCTGAACTACAGAAATACATCGAGCTCGCTAAATCAGTATGTGCTGATGTTGAATACAATGTTTCAGAAATAACCGAAGAAGCGAACCAAGCGACGGCTCGATTCAAATTTGAAGTAAGTGCTGAAAAACTTATCTTTGAATTAAAAACTCGCTCACTCGCGCGTTAATGAAAAAAGCGAGCATGATGCTCGCTTTTTATTTTTCCAATCTCTTAATCTTAAACCGCTCTAAATGAAACAGACAACTTCGGCGCGTTTATTTATCTTTTTTGAACACGACCCACTTTAACGAGCCATTGGTTTCAAAATCGTTCTCAGCGGTACACATCAGTAATACGCCTTCAACATTAATCACGGCCCCTGTGGTGTAGGCTTTATCATCGTAGTAACAGATACGCTGGCCTACCTTACCGTCAGCAACTATTAGCGCTTTGTTTTCTGGTGTACTGTATGATTTAGCAAAAACGGAACCCGACAGCAGTACTGCAAAAACACCAGCGGTAAAAATAGATACACTTTTTAACTTCATGAAAATCTCCCTCAAACCTCAATAATACTAACAAGGACCCTTGTGAAGTTCTTGGAAGAATCTCATATTATTCAAATATCTACTGATATTTTTCTCACCTCTACACTTGGGTCTGCTTCACATTCAATCATTTAATTTATCTCATTTTAGTAAGCTTGAAGTTACTTAGCGCAGTAAAGAAGCGCACACTTTTAACGTGTATCTCTAATTTGAATATTTAAGTTATGAATCAAAAACTGTGAGCAAAAAATGCATAATAGGTTTATTTAAGTATAAGATAAGCACCTGTTGATCTCGGTATTTAACTAAATCTTTGACTATGCGTTTTGTTTCCCTATGCCTTACTTCAATCCTGCTCTGCTCGTCTCCTTTGGCATATGAGCTAGATTACTATTCTAAGTTTGGTCACATCGATAATTACGGCAATCTTGACCTTAGAAACAAGCCTTACACCCAACTACCCTCTGGCCTAGTGGTAAAGGGCAACTTAAACATCTCACAAACCCCTATCAAAACCTTGCCTAAAGGGCTTGATGTTGAAGGCAGTCTGGAAGCAACTAACAGCGCACTCAAAGTTATTCGCTCAGGAACAAAGATAAAAGGCTATGCAAACCTACTAGGTAGTAAGATCGAAAACTGGCCTAAAGGTATCAAACTAGGCGGTTACCTAAATCTGACGGATACACCGTTAAAATCGCTTCCAGCTAAACTTCGAGTAAAAGGTGATCTAAGTGTTATTCGCACTCCCATTTCTGATCTTCCTGAAGGATTGGTGGTTGATGGTAATCTCTATATTGGAGGATCAGCGCTGAAAGTATTTCCAGACACAATGACGGTGAAAGGGAATATCTATTTAGGTGGTAACAGGATCACAAAATGGCCCAGCAATTTAACCCTTGGTGGTGCCGTCGCACCTTAAAGAGCAGATAAACAAAAGCCCCGGCAGACCGAGGCTTTAAGGCATTCTGAATCAACGAGTTCAGTGACGAAGATTACTCTTGGTTATTCACAGGATTAGCATAGCTCGCCACCAAATAAGGTCTTGCGCCTTCAGGTAGCTGATCCAACTTATCCGCGAGATGACGCTTAACCGCTTCCGTAATGATGCTCGAATCTTCATGCCCAGCAGCTAACAAGTTGATTGGGTACAACTTGTAGTTGTTGTGAATTTGGCGGTCGATTTCACCAGCAAGAGATTCCGGCGTTTCAAACTCTTGCTCAATCACATCACCAAACGCAACATGTACACGGCCTTTATAGCCAACGATACCTTGAATGATACTTTCGATATCTTCAAATTCGCCTTTTTCATAGCGGCCATTTTCTGCTTTTTCGTACAGCTCTTTTGCTTTGGCAATGTCACATGGATCATTTTCATAGGCAATCGAGACTGGAACGATTTTCAGAGAACGCGTGTACTCACCAAAGCTGATCTTTTGTTTACGACCTTCAACATGGAACATTTTTAAAATCGCAGGATCAGTAAAGTCGTTTCCATCTTTAGCACGACCTTCCTTTTGGGCAATCCAAATTGAATTGCCAGTATCAAGCGAATGTTTGATATAGCTTGACAATTGTCCCAATGCTTTCATCATTTCTCTAGGCGCTTTAGCAGAGCGCTTAACGATGAAGCTCTTATTGAGTCGCATCAATTCTGTCGCACATGGCTTCTTCAGCAGGTTATCGCCAATCGCTATACGAACTGTACGGTGCCCACTTTGGTACAAGCCATAATTTACGAGCGCAGGGTCCATCGCAATATCACGGTGGTTAGAAACGAATAGGTATGACGTGTTTTTATCCAGCTTATCCAAACCAGAAAAAGTGACGCCATCCGTTGTCTTATTCAATGTATCTTTCAGATACTTCTTCACTTCAATCTGAATTGCTTCGACAGAATCAAGCTTGCTCCACTTGGCTTTCAGGTAGATGCGCAGGATCGGGCTCATTAGCGTTTTGAACCACGCTGCTTTATTAGCAAAGCGATGTTCTAGGATAGCAGTGATAAATTCATCATCTTGGATTAGACGATCCAGCGCTGCTGGAATTTCTTCGTCGTTGTAAGGACGAATTTCAATATAAGGATCGGTATTGGCTGTCATTGTTCATTACATATCAAAAAAAGCTGGCACATTTTACGCATAGTTTTGCTGACAAGCAGCATTTCAACCCATACTTTTAACATGGTCATACCAGTTAAGCCACCATTTATCATGCTAAAAAATTCTCTCAGCAGGTTGGAATCGTATGGGTTTAACGTTACCCTTAGCGCCAAAAAACACTGGTACTCATAATGAACTACGCAATTGAATTTCACGACGCTAAATACCCCTTTCTTGATGTAGCTGCGCGTAAAAAAGCACTGAAGCACAGTCTACTATCTGTCATCGAAGGGTTAGCCGTCATTAAATTGGGTAAGCAGGAGTATGCCATTGAACCAGGCCAATATTTTTGGATTCCTCAAGGATGTTTGAGCTCCCTCACCTTTTTACCTAATTCTCGTGTATATCGTTGTGATTTTTCTGTGCGTTTAAATGACGAGTTCTCACAACAGGCGGGCTTTGTGAAGCCTTCACCGCTACTAAAAGCGCTCGTCGAGAAGCTAGCAACAACAGCCGAACGCTCGGATCTGCAAACCGATCTACTGACAGTAGTAAGACATGAAGTATTGACGCTGTCTCCTAAACTAGCGCACTCAACGTTAACAAGAACCATCAATCAGTGGACTCCTGGCTGTGACATGAATATTTCTAAAGAGCTTTGCTTGGTACTAACACTACGTGAAGCAAGAAAAATGAAACTGTCGGGGAAGAAGGAAGAGCAAATTGTTGACTCTCTTTTTGCTGGTAACACCGAAGAATATGAACAGCTTTGCTTTTTAGTCTTTGGAGAAGCGCTATAACTTGCTCTTTAACAAGCTACGTTTTCAGCATTACGTAGAGTTACGGATACAGAAAGTAGAGATTCAAGTAAAAACAAAAAGGGCGTACATTGATAATGTACGCCCTTTTTTCATTTGCTTGAGATGTCTAGAAAGGTACTTCTATCTGCATCATCCAGTCAGCGTCATAATATTCGTGCCAACGATAATCAAACCGCATTCTTGGCTGTCCGTCTGATTTATCACCAAAACCGACGCTGAACATCAACCCGTGACTACGAAGCCACTCTTCTGTATCCATTTTACTCTCTTCGTCTCGGAGCTCTTCCGGCATCCAAAAACCAAGACCAAAGTAATTCTTTTCTAAGTTTTGAGTTAGAAGTGGGGTGTCTTCCGGCTTAATCGCCCACTCCTCCCAATAGTTTTCTGTTGGTCCTTCAAGCTTCGCTTCCGCTGCATACCAAATCAATGCTTCAGTACTTAACACGCCGATGGAATCTAAAATTTCTTCACAGATTGGAAGCGTGTTATCTTCAAACACCACGGAACGATCAGAAAAATAGTTACACGCGGAATGAGCTTGTGTCACCACAAGCAGCGCACATGCACTAAATAAAACGACTCTGACCATGAAAATCTGACCTCTCAGTTCCCAGACAATGTTTCTCTGTATAAGCCTTTACTAAGTAATAAATCACTTACGGAAGGTGTTGTATAGGCGCCGATCTCTTCACCCTCGGCCAATGCTTTGCGAATATCTGTGCTTCTGACTTTTACTTTTTCAGGACATGCCATAACAGTCCAACGTTCCGTAATCTCTTCAGCTCTACTAAATTTAGCAAATTTGAAGAAATTATCAGGACCAATGACAAAAGTTATATCGGCAGTTGGGTAGATTTCTTGAATTTTTTCTAACAACGCATAGGTCGTCACACTTTGTCCAGGTTGGTATAAAGCTTGCTCCGCATCAGAACGCTGAACATTAGAAAGCCCCATATCCTTGATGAACACATCAACCATTTTGCACCGAGTTGGGTAATCAAGCATGTTCTTGCCCCAAGCATGTGCAATGCTTGGCTCAAGTAGCACAAGATCAAAGTGGCTCAAAGACTCAATAACACTTTTATGCCCTAAACTAGGTGGGTTAAATGCACTACCAAAAATGGCGATTTTTTTCATATCCGGTGATTACCTGGTTGAAGAGAGTTTTCTAATCTGATGATTTCGGTATGATACTACTAATCTTTACAGCTTTTGACCCTAAAGTCGCGTTTAATGAGCCTCAACTGTATGGTTTATCACCATTTGAGCAAATGTGCTTTAGAGTCTGAAATATTTGCAGGAAAAGGAACCCTAAATGGAACAATCCATCCGTGACGAAATGCGCGTACTCCCTTCAATTGATCCGCATTTTGAAATTGAACGCCGTGTCGCTTTTATTAAGCGTAAATTGCAAGAAGCGGGCTGTAAGTCTCTTGTTCTTGGCATCAGCGGTGGCGTTGACTCAACGACATGTGGTCGTTTAGCTCAGTTGGCTGTAGACCAACTAAACGAAGAAGCGGGCAACAATAGCTACCAATTTATCGCAGTTCGCCTGCCTTACGGGGAGCAAAAAGATGAAGATGAGGCTCAGCTCGCTCTGTCTTTTATCCAGCCAACCCATTCTGTATCGGTGAACATCAAAGCAGGTGTTGACGGGCTTCATTCGGCTTCTCACGTTGCATTAGAAGGCACAGATCTTCTACCAACTGATGCAGCAAAAGTCGACTTCGTAAAAGGCAATGTAAAAGCGCGGGCTCGCATGGTTGCTCAATACGAGATCGCGGGCTACGTAGGCGGCCTTGTTCTTGGTACTGATCACTCAGCAGAAAACATCACTGGTTTCTACACTAAATTTGGTGATGGCGCTTGTGACATGGCACCATTGTTCGGATTAAGTAAGCGCCAAGTTCGTGAAGTAGCTGCTACATTGGGTGCACCTGAGCAACTAGTGAAGAAAGTGCCAACAGCAGACTTAGAAGAGCTTGCTCCACAAAAAGCAGATGAAGATGCGCTAAGCCTAACTTACGAGCAAATCGACGACTTCTTAGAGGGCAAACCTGTTCCACAGCAAGTGAGTGACCGTCTGGTAGCGATTTACAAAGCAACGCAGCACAAACGCCAGCCAATTCCGACGATTTACGACTAAGCGATATTTTCAGCTCTCTTTAAAACTCAAAACGCTGCTAAAAATAGCAGCGTTTTTTTGTCGAAGGACAAAGTTGCTCTCGCCTAGTTGGTTACTGTTACGTCCGTCTCTGGCACAGCACAACACGCCAATACGGTTCCCATTGCACGTTCCTCATCAGTCAGCACGGGCACGTCCGGATGATGTACTTGACCCGACGTAAGCTGAACTTTACAGGCACCACATAAGCCTGCACGACAGCTATTGCTGATGACCTTCCCAGCATCTTCGAGCTGATCTAACAACGTTTTTTGGTTGTTGCCTACGACTTTCGTTCCATTAAAGTCAATAGCGAGACTTTTCTCTGGCTTTGACGTAAGAGAAGAAACTCCAAACGCTTCTTGATGGTAGTTTTCCTCTGGCAGCCCTTTTCTTAGTAGAAGACTTTTTGCTTTATCCATAAACCCATCCGGGCCACACACAAACACCTGACGCTGTTCAACATCTTTGATTTGCTTAATGTGTGACAAACTTAAACGCCCTTTCAAACCAAACCAATCAACAGCAGGTTGCGTTAAACAGACTTTTACTTCTAGCCCTGGGTGCTCACGCTTTAACTGCTCCAACTCTGAGCGACAAGGAATATCATTCTCGGTGCGACATTGATGGTAGAAAACCACGTTATCCAACTGATTGTGATCCGCTAAGTAACGCACCATTGATAACATTGGTGTTACTCCGCTACCCGCAGAGAGTAACAGCAGAGGCTGCGCTTCATGCGCTTTAAGGTGGAACTGACCGTCAGGTTGTTCTGCCTCTAAAACATCACCGACTTGTAAGTTGTCTAAGAGTGAGTTAGAGACTCTTCCACCCGCGATACGCTTTACAGAAATAGCATAACGACCCGGGCGAGAAGGACTGGATGATAAGGTATAGCGTCGACCCACTTTCTTACCATCAATATTCACCTCTATTGGCAGGTGTTGTCCTGGCAAGTAATTAGGCAACGAACCTTTGTTTGGCTCTAACCATAAGGTCACAAAGTCTTGGGCAATTTCTTCACGCTCAACACATGTAAGCTTCATGCGCACTGGCGAGTTATCTGCGTAAAACTCCGGCTCTTTGTACTCCAATACTTCAACTTTATCGCCTTGACGAATAATGCCTTCATTTCGCGCGACAAGATTCTGGCCAAAGAACACACCACCGACATCGTTTGCACGGAACTGTTGCAAGGTTTTGAGCGGCTCTTTGCTCTCACGGAATGTGCCTCTTTGGGTATTCACCGTAGTCAGGATACAGCGCTCGCAAGGTTTGAGAGACTCAAACTCTACCTCACCGATTCGTATGCGCTTCCATGAATCTTCTTCAAATGGCTTAGTATCAGAGACAACTAAGTTAGTACGAAACTGATCCATTGAGTGCAGCTCTGAACTTCTTCGATTCAGCTCATCAAGTGAAGCTTGGCTGATCACTAAAACCGGATAACCATCAGCAAAACTGACGTTTTGACCTAGCTTTTCACGGACACGATTCGATTGCTCACCACTAAATAACAACTCAACGCGCTGCCCCAAAACACGACTAAACCAGTCATCTGCATCATCTGTCGTGGTATAGGCAGTAAATGTATCTTTCCAAACCGTTGCAGGTGTCTCCTGCATTTTGAAATCTTGGTAACGGATTTTAAGTGGCTCCATACCCAAACTACTAAACACCACTCCATCGGACAATAAGGCAGACTTAATGGTTACCATTTGCGGATACTTTCGCGCAGTGATCATCGAGCCATCAGCTTTCGCAATCATAAAGCGACGATCGAAGCTCAATCCTTGCTTCTCAACCCATACGGACGACAGCGATAATCCGCCAACTGACTTAACCGGAAAAACATTAATTAGGGATAAAACGGGTTGCGACATGGCCTTCTTCCTACGGGTGTTTTTTATTTGTTGCGGTATTGTATACTCAAATCACATTAAGTTGCAGAGTCTGCTGCCTCTTCATCCATTTCAACTTTCTCGAAACCATATTCTTATAAATTTGGTTTTAGTGACAAGTATTTACTACACTCAATATTCGCGTTTTTTAACACCGTTCTGACCAAATACCGTTTGATAAAGTGTGATACGACACACATAATTCACCCAAGTTATCACTACTCCCATTTATCGATTTGGAGCTTAATTATGGATACAAGAAAACTGGTTCTGATTTTGTTATGTATCTTTCTTCCGCCTGTCGCGGTGTTTATGGAGAAAGGTCTAAATAAAGACTTTTTGATTAATCTAATATTGACGTGTTTCTTCTTTCTACCAGGTACGATCCATGCGCTTTGGTTAACAATGAAGTAACCACTTACACTCTCACTCTTTATAAAATTGAAAAATGGGATGAAATATGAGGGCAATTCCTCTATCATCCTGTCGCCTAAGCGCAAGCGTTTGCTCAAAAGCAAATACGGCGCTTAGGCTCCAATCAGACAACTTTTCAATGGTGGGAGCAATTAATGACAACACTGACTATCACTCGTCCTGACGACTGGCACGTTCACTTACGCGATGGGGAAGTTCTTAAAGACACCGTTCGCGACATCAGCCGCTACAATGGCCGTGCGCTGATTATGCCAAATACCGTCCCACCTGTTACTACAACTGAGCTCGCCCTAGCCTACCGTGACCGAATTCTCAAAGAGCAACATGGCGAACAGTTTAAGCCTTTAATGGCGCTTTACCTTACAGATAACACGACACCAGACGAAATACGTAAGGCTAAAGCAACCGGACACATTGTTGCTGCCAAGCTCTATCCTGCTGGCGCCACAACAAACTCAGATTCCGGTGTGACCAATGCGAAGAACATTTATCACGTTTTAGAAGCGATGGATGAAGTCGGAATGTTACTTCTGGTTCATGGCGAAGTAACACATCACGATGTTGATATCTTCGACCGAGAAAAAGAATTCCTTGATACCGTCCTCGCTCCTATCGTCAATGACTTCCCTAATCTTAAAATCGTTCTAGAACATATCACCACCGCCGACGCAGCAAACTTCGTTAACAACGCCTCAGACAACGTAGCGGCTACCATCACTGCCCACCACCTTCTTTTCAACCGTAACCACATGCTTGTGGGTGGTATTAAACCTCATTTCTACTGTTTGCCAATTCTTAAGCGCGGAACCCACCAGCAAGCGCTGATCGAAGCAGCAACTAGTGGTAGCAAGAAGTTTTTCCTAGGTACAGACTCAGCGCCACATGCGAAAGGGGCAAAAGAATCGGCTTGCGGTTGTGCTGGTTCTTACACTGCACACGCTGCGCTAGAGCTTTATGCAGAAGTCTTCGAAAAAGAAGGCAAGTTGGAAAACTTGGAAGCTTTCGCAAGCTTCAACGGTCCTGATTTTTACGGCATTGCACGTAACACAGATACAGTGACGTTAGAAAAATCCGCTTGGGATGTGCCAGAAACGATGCCATTTGGCAATGATATCGTTGTGCCTATTCGAGCAAATGAACAGATCGAGTGGAAAGTGAAGTAAGTACTTTACTGACGTTTCACCCATAAAACAGGGTCATGCTTTTTGTAAAAAGAAGTCATGACCCTTGTTATTATCGTCTCATGTTTTAGATGTGATTATTGACCACGAAGCTTTTCAACCATCGTCCATACCGCAACCACAACCAACCCCGCCACAAAGCCGATAATACCGTTCAGTAAAATAGGCAAAATGGCTGTAGCAACCGAATGACCACTAAAGTTCATAATAATCGGCTCTACAAAGTGATGAATGGCTGGCACGTTGTGCACCACAATTCCTCCACCCACCAAAAACATCGCAGCAGTTCCTACAATGGTTAACAACTTCATCAACTTTGGTGCAAAAGCGACCAAGGCCCCTCCGACTTTCGCCACCCAACCTTTACCGTTTGAGCGACTTTCAAGGTAAAGGCCTAAATCATCTAGCTTCACAATCCCAGCGACTAGTCCATAAACTCCAACCGTCATAATCACTGCAATTAAACTGACAACTAAAATTTGCGTAACAAGACTGGCTCCTGTCACGGTACCTAACGCAATCACGATGATCTCTGCTGAAAGGATAAAGTCTGTTCGAATCGCACCAGAAACTTTACGCTTTTCATACTCTTCTATCGACTCGCCAGTATTAACTAGCTCCTCTTTTTCTTCGTGCGGATGCGGGTGAGGAAACACTTTCTCAAGTACTTTCTCTGCCCCTTCAAAGCAGAGAAATAAGCCGCCAATTAGCAATAATGGCATGATAAGCCATGGAATAATCGCGCTAATAAGTAAAGCTGAAGGAACTAAAATCAATTTATTTTTGAATGAGCCTTTTGCAACCGCCCAAACCACTGGAATCTCTCGCTCAGATGCAACACCAGACACTTGTTGAGCGTTTAACGCTAGATCATCTCCCAACACACCTGCGGTTTTCTTTGCAGCCATTTTTGACATTAAGGCGACATCATCAAGCACCGTGGCAATATCGTCCAACAGTGTGAGTAAACTTGCTCCAGCCATTTTTGGTCTCTTATATGAAATTGAGTAAGTAACAAAATGTAACACCAATGAATCACTCATCAAAGTGATGATTTTGCAAAGAATACCACCCCAAATGGTGTTTTATATTGCCGTAAAGATAAGACAGGTCTAGTCTTGTGATACCTTTCAGCAGTCAAAAGAAAAAGTATAGATGAAAAGTGGATACATTTACCCGATCGGTACTCCTGGCCAACCTTGGAACGAAGAAGAACGTAAAGCTTGGTTAGCAACGCAAGAAGTAAAACGTAGCTACCAAGATGAAGTCGTCAGTAAAATCGATGCCCTACGTGAGCGTTTTGATGTTGAACAATATGGGGCGCTCTCATACAACGAGGCACGCTTCCCTCTGTTTTGTATCAAAACACGCAATTGGGATTCAACTAAACCTGTTGTGTTGGTCACAGGCGGCGTGCACGGTTACGAAACCAGCGGTGTACATGGCGCATTAAAGTTTGTAGAAACAGAAGCAGAGCGCTATGCAGAGCATTTCAATATTGTCGTTGCACCCTGCGTAAGCCCTTGGGGTTACGAGGTGATCAACCGCTGGAATCCAAACGCGATTGATCCAAACCGCTCTTTCTATAAGGATAGCCCTGCCGAAGAGTCCGCTAACCTCATAAAGCTAGTTGCAACTTTAGGCGATGTGTTAATGCACATTGATCTACATGAAACGACAGATTCTGACGAAACTGAGTTCCGTCCAGCCTTAGCTGCTCGTGATGGTATTGAGTACATTGAAGGTATGATCCCAGATGGCTTTTACACGGTGGGAGATAGTGAAAACCCTCAGCCTGACTTCCAAAAAGCGGTCATTGAGTCAGTTGCAAAAGTGACTCACATTGCACCAGCAGATGAAAACGGCGAAATCATCGGTTCACCCGTCGTACAGTTTGGCGTTATCAACTACCCAATGGTAAAACTGGGCCTGTGTGGCGGTGTAACAAATTGCGTTTACGGCACGACAACGGAAGTGTACCCAGACAGCCCAACGGTGACCGACGAAGAATGCAACGATGCGCAAGTTGCAGCCGTGGTCGGTGGTCTGAATTACGTACTAAGTAAGCTCGAATAACACAGGTTAACAATAAAGCAACTGACGATGTCTTTGAATTGTGAATCAGCTTTACTTTGCTCCAAAAGCAAGTTGAGACATTAATCCGCTAGTTTCTTAGAAATTACCGCATTAACATCGCTAACACTGAAGATGCGAAGCATCACGACTTTATGACGCTATTTTAATGCGGTATCTAATAAATCCTTAAATACAAACGACATCTAGACATCATCGTCACTACTAACTCCTCTTCCTGAACAAACTATCGTCATATCATTTAAATCAAACCTCAACCAACGAGCTTCTGAAGCGAAAAACATCCTTAAACAATAAGAAAGCTTAATGCTCTTTGGCTTTATTTTTTAATCACTTACCCAAAAGCACATGCATTAGCCATTGCCTTGTTTTTTATACGCGATTGATCTTTTTAGAGAAACACATATGAACTTCATTGCTTAACCGAAAAAACAAAGATATAATGAAAATAATTATCATTTGTATTTTAATTTTAAATCGAGAACCTCTTTCTCTTTGCATTGAAAGCGGCACTTTTCTTTTGCTAGTTAATCCAGTTTTAAAGCCAAATCAGCACGTTGAATTTTTAGGTATGGCCTAGTGATACTTTGAGGGCTGGATTGTGACCTTAATGTTTATAAAAAATAACTTGGTTATGTTTTGTTGGAATTTAGAACCTATATGCGAATAGATATTCATTATTCGTATTCCATCCCCAAGTCATAAGTTAAGAGAAACTCACTTTATTTTGGGGCAGATTCTGTATGAGTATTCACGTAGTAAGCCTGTTTTTTATACTGTGCTTAACTTCAATTTTCGTCGGCGCAAACCAACTAGATTTGTCGTTATTGCTGACCATGGATGACAAAGCTTGGCTACCGATTACTGCTAGCAGATTACCAAGGCTAATCGCACTAATTCTTACCGGATCTGGTCTCGCAATATGTGGTGTTATTCTTCAACATATTGTTAGAAATCGTTTTGTTGAGCCGGGCACCACAGGCGGTATCGATGCGGCAAAGCTCGGTATTTTGGTATCTATCGTCATGCTTCCATCCTCAGACAAGCTTGAACGTATGCTCTTCGCCGTACTATTTTGCTTCGCCGCTGGCCTTATCTACATTGCCATCGTACGAAAAATTAAATTCAGTAACTCTGCGTTAATACCTGTGATTGGGCTTATGTTTGGTAGTGTACTAAGTGCTATAGCGGAGTTTTATGCTTATCAAAACAACATCTTACAGAGTATGTCCGGTTGGTTAATGGGAGATTTCTCCAAAGTGGTCCAAGAACACTATGAAATAATTTTCTTGATTTTACCCATCACCCTACTGACTTACTTATATGCACATAAGTTTACTGTGATGGGAATGGGCGAAGATGTTGCGTCCAACTTAGGAATTAATATTGCGTTCACTGCCGCCTTGGGTCTAATGCTAGTTTCCGTGACAGTTGCTATAACAGTGGTGACCGTAGGTGCCATTCATTTTATCGGTTTAGTCATACCTAACCTAGTCGCACTAAAATATGGCGATCACCTTAAAAACACCCTACCAATCGTTGCACTAGGCGGCGCTTCGTTACTTATTTTTTGCGATGTCATAGGCAGAGTTGTTGCCTTTCCTTTTGAAGTCCCAATTGGATTAACAGCCAGTGCTATCGGGGGAGTCATGTTTCTTGTGTTTCTTTTGAAAGGAGCACGAGTATGAGATCACATTACTCAAACATACGAGTGAGCATTATACTCGTTTGCATACTGTCTATCGCCTTTATCTTTACAAGCTCTGGGTGGGATTTTGATTACGTCATCCCTAAGAGGCTGATTAAACTTGGTGCCATAGTTATTGGGGGCAGCTGCGTGGCCATCTCTGCTGTTATTTTCCAAGCTTTAGCTGGTAATCGTATTCTTACGCCATCCATTATGGGATATGAGTCGGTTTATCTGGTTTGGCAAACCCTACTCTTATTACTAGGGGGCACTTCTGGCATTGCTACATTAGGTGTTGTCGGTAATTTCGCTGTCTCTGCAATACTCATTCTGTTGTATTCCTTAGCGATTCAATCTTGGGTACTCAATAGATTTAAACATGACATGCACCAAGTTCTGCTGATTGGCTTTGTTTTGACAATGGTGCTGACAACTCTTGCTCAATTTATCCAGCTCAGAATAAGCCCTGGAGAATTCTCTATCCTTCAAGGGCTCAGCTATACCTCGTTTGAGCGAGCGAAACCTTCTACGTTACTTTTTTCCAGTATTGCGTTAAGCGTTTTGGCACTCTTTGCTAACAGATGGTCACGCGAGCTAGATGTGATAGGTCTAGGTCGAGACCAAGCGATGTCATTAGGACTAAATGATAAGCAATATGTACCAAAGTTCTTTGCTGTAATCGCCATTTTAGTAGCAATTTCGACGAGCTTGATTGGCCCAACGGCTTTTATGGGAATTTTTATTGCCAATATTGCTTATTCCGTTACTAGCGCACCGAACTACAGACACATATTGCTCGTTGCTTGTGCTATTGCAATTGTCATGTTCTTGTCTGGTCAACTTCTGATAGAGCACTTATTTAACTTTAAAACCACCGTCTCTATTTTGGTGAATGTCCTTTGTGGGGGATATTTCCTAGCCATCACGATAAGAACAAGAAGCCAAATATGAAAACTGTTACTCGCCTGTTTAAAGACAACTCACTGACAAAAAGGAAATACCCCATGTTTAAGAGCCCCCTACGTTTGAGTATCGCGCTTGCTTGCTGCGCTCTAGGAACCTTATCAGGTTGCGAGCCGGAAATAACTAAAATTGAAGATACTCAGCCATTAGAAAAGCTCATCGTGATTGAACACAATCTCGGAGCAACTACTATTTCTCATCGCCCTCAACGAGTGGCAGCATTAGATATGAACGAAGTGGACTTTTTAGATCAGCTAAATGTTCCAATCTCAGGAATGGTGAAAGACTTTGTTCCTCACTTTCTAGCGAAATACAAAGACACACCTGAGATAGCGGATCTTGGTGCGATAGTTCAGCCTAATATGGAAAAGATCTATGCCCTAAAACCAGATCTCGTATTGATGACTCCGCTACATGCTAATCAGTATGAAGAACTCTCTCAACTAGCTCCGACTTTACATTTTGACATCAACTACCGTAATAGTCGTGACCATCACGTCGATACCATTAAGAAACACCTTGTAGAGCTTGGTGAGATCTTTGAAAAGCAGGAGCTAGCCCAACAGAAAGTTGCCGAAATCGATGCAAAAGTCGCAGAAGTGCGCGCTGTTACGAAAGAGCGTTCTGAAAAAGCTTTGGTTGTCATGCATAACAATGGTGCTTTCAGCTCATTTGGCGTTGAGTCTCGTTATGGCTTCGTTTTCGATGTTCTGGGGGTAAAACCAGCGAGTGAAAAAGTGGAGACAGGTTTGCATGGTCAGCCAATTTCTAGCGAGTTCATTAGCCAAGCTGATCCAGACATTCTTTACATCATTGATCGAACAGCAGTAATGGAAGGAAAGCCTGTCATTGATGCGGAACACTTAGCAAACCCACTACTCCGTCAAACCAAAGCATGGAAAAACGACAACGTCGTTTTTGTTGATGCCGATGCTTGGTACATCACTTCAGCAAGCATCACATCTCTGAAAATCATAATTGAAGACATCCTAAAAGGTTACCAAAGCTAAATCTAATAACAATGAGTTGGATCTTAAGTAATTCAACACTCAATCGACGTCAGAACGGATGTGAGCTAGCCCAAACAAAGAAAAGGAATCTATAATGACTCATGACTATCATCAGATAGCGATGGACTCTTCACAGAAAAACAAACCAAGCCCATGTCATATCGCCCTCTTTATTTCACTTCAATTTAGTACTTTTGTCGTACCAATTAGTATCGCTCAAGCTGAAGAAGTCGTAGATGAATCAATGACAGTTTATGGTGAAGCAAACAGAGTTTATGCCGCTGGCAAAGTTTCTCACGCGAGTAATATAGGAATGCTTGGCGACAAAAACTTCATGGAAACGCCTTTCAATACGATTGGATACACAGAAAAACACATTCAAGACCAACAAGCACGCGATATCTCAGATGTAATCTCAGCTTCTGATCCCTCTGTTTTCACCAGCGGTGAAACCGGCTTAAACAAAGAAAGTTTCAAAATAAGAGGTTTCAACTCAGACATTAGCGACGTTATGCTTAATGGATTGTATGGTATCGCTCCTTATTACCGAACCTCTCCTGAAATGTATCAACGTATTGATGTACTTAAAGGTCCTGCTTCTTTGCTCAACGGTATGCCACCGAATGGATCTGTTGGTGGCACCATCAACTTAGTGACAAAAAGAGCACAAGAAACACCAATCACATCTTTCACCGGCAGCTACTTATCGGACACTCAATTCGGAGGACATATCGATATTGGACGTCGCTTTGGTACAAATGAAGAATTTGGTATTCGTTTCAACGGTGCATTTAAAGATGGAGACACCGCGATAAACAACCAAAGCAACAAAACTCAACTTGCATCATTAAGCCTTGATTGGCGTAATGACATTGCTTTCCTTGAAGCAGATTTTTACTACAGTACAGAGCGAGTTGAAGGTGCAAACCGTGGGTTAAGCATCGCTTCTGGTCTCAAAATCCCATCACCTCCTCCATCTGACACATTATTGACGCCAAGTTGGGCCTACAATGATAGCGAAGATAAAGGGATGATGATTCGCGGGGAGCTAAGCGTTAGTGACTCTGTAACTGTATACAGCGCATTGGGTGGTAGCCGTACAGATTTTCATTCAAATGTACCGCAACGAATCAAAATCATCGATAACGAGGGTAACCTAGAGGTATCTCTCGGATCAGTTAAGCTTGAGAACAAACGGACTTCAGGTGAGATAGGTGTTCGTAGCAACTTTGACACTGGCCCAGTAGAACACCACCTTGTACTGAATAGTACTTACTTTAGAGAAGATAAAAATGATTCTCCAACAGGTAATAATAATCCAGCCCCTTGGAACTCGAATATTTATGATCCTGTTTGGGGACCAGAAAATTCAGTTTACGACAACTACTATGGTTTACCTATCGATTCAACTCAGGTCAGCTATGGCATTGCCGATACGTTATCTTTTGTTGATGGGAAATACCAAATCACGCTCGGCTTGCGTTACCAGAGCATTGATTATGAATCTGGAATAATAATGAACGGAATGTCGCTTCCTACCACCAAGTTTAAGGAAAGTACTTACACTCCCGCACTTGCAGCATTATACAAAGTTTCGAGCTCAGTTTCGCTTTATGGTAACTACACCGAAGGCTTAACGAATGGGAAAACAGCAGGCTCTAGCGCTGCAAACGCAGGAGAGGCTTTTGAACCCCAAAAAACCAAACAGACTGAAGCAGGCGTGAAGCTTGACCTGGACGGCTTTGCTCATACGTTCAGTTTATTTGAGATTAAAAAGCCAAATGGGTACCAAGATCCGGATACCAACATTTTTTCTTTCGGTGGTGAACAGCGCAATCGCGGTATTGAATGGGGGTTCTACGGCACACTATCAAAGGACTATACACTCATCGGTGGTATCGCCTATACAGATGCAGAGATTACAAAAGCAACAGATGTGACAGAAGAGGGGAAACAAGCAACTAAGCTACCCGATTTACAAGCTAAACTCGCATTAGAATGGAACCTCCCTGCGATGCGTGATCTCACGCTTATCGGCCAAGCGAACTATATGTCTGAACAATACATTGATGCACAAAACACTCAGGCATTACCTGCACAGACTATTCTTGATCTTGGCGCACGCTACAACTCAAAAATTGCTGAAACAAGCGTGGTTTGGCGCCTTAGCGTAAACAATGTACTGGATGAAGATTACTGGACAACCACCCACTATGCGGACCTAGCTCTTGGCGCACCACGTACAGTGATGCTGTCAGCTACTGCGGATTTCTAATCCCTCAACCTCCCCTTTAGCCTGCCTTCTAAGGGGGACTTACTCCCATTTGGCTATTCATGAAAATTCACAACAAATCAAAGGAAGTACTCATCTTCAACATTCAAGCAGACAAAGAGCTCGCAACACCTACGGCCAAAGTTAATTCAAAACATAATCCATCAACGTCCACTTCCATAGGCTTTATATGAAAAACGATAAGAGCTCAATATGCTCTACCACGTTCTCCTTATTTTCGCTTGATAGGCTAGATAAGGTGACAATATGATAAGTAAAATCAGCCAACATTACGTTACGCCTAGCTTAATGCCAGCCTTAAAGCCATCGATTAAGAAGCTTGCTTTGGGAACGTTTTGTGAAGCACTTGCCGCTGTGGCAAAAGTTGGTGCACTGCTATGCTTGATAAACCTTATCGATAAATTTGCAAACCAATGGATTTACGGTGCCATAGGACTTTGGGCGGCTAGCGCACTTGCCTCATCAGTGGGCTCGTGGTTAGTTCATGATGCCGAGTCGCAGTTTTCCACTCGATTACGTCGCCAAGTTGCTCAGCACTTGACGCGCTTGCCAAGCAAGACCATCTCTCAATATGGTGATAATCAACTGCGTCGCATAGTTTCCGAAGACATCAGCACGCTTCACCACATGGTTGCGCATTTGCCTTCAGAACTCGTGACATTCATTGTCGTACCCGCAACTTCTATTTTTATCATGTTGAATCTCACAGGTCCGGTAGCGATGCTTACTCTGCTCCCTGGTCTAATTGCATCATTGTACTACCTACTCTTTTTACCTAGGTTCGCCGCTAAACATGGCAAAGAGCGCATGACAATAATGGGTGATATCGTTACCGCAGTAAACGACTACACAAGAGGTATCCGAGTAAATCGAATTTACGGCACGCAAGCAGGAGCACTCGACAGCTATAATGATGCCACAAGACGCTTTACTCACGGCATAGTGAAATGGGTTGGTAGCGTTGCCCTTCCAGCAGCAATTGCTACCGCATTACTTCAAGCGGTTTCGACTTTCGCAATGGCCTATACCATTGGCTATGAATTAAGTCCCGTGGCAATGGCGTCGCTATTCTTTTTTGGTTTGGCCGTCGTATCACCCGCACTGAAGCTTGGCCATGGATTGGACTACGTTAACGCAGGAAAGAATGCTGCAAAGAACATCAGCGACTTTTTACAGCAACCACAAATAGAAAGTGGCAGTTTGAGCGCGGGAGAAAAACCGCTATCACTACAAGCATCAAATATCGTAGTGGCTAATGGAACTGTTAATATTATTGATAACTTCTCCCACTACTTCCCACGGGGTTCATTTACAGCCATCATGGGGCCTAGCGGAGCAGGCAAAAGTACGTTACTACGTCTATTAGCAGGTCAAGAAACACCTCTTTCAGGCTTCGTTACCTTAGGAGGCAATCAACTGTCTAAACTCTCTGAGATATCCCGATACTCCGCCATACGCTATGTACCCCAAGATATCGGTGTACTCAAAACTACCATTAGGCAGAATTTGAAACTATCAACGCCAAGTTCAAGTGACGACGAGCTGAACCAAGCTTTGCAACAAGCTCAATTAAAGATTGACCTCAATTCTGATGCAAGCGTGCTTTCAGGAGGCGAGCAACAACGTGTCGCAATAGCTAACACATTTCTAACTCAAGCCAACGTTCTATTACTGGATGAACCAACCAGTGCTCTCGATAAAAATACGGCCTTCACTGTGATCAGAAATCTCGCGAAGTTTGCGAAAACACAAGACAAGATATTGATCATAATTACTCACGACTCAGAACTCGCGAAACTTGCAGACACTACATTGATGCTCAACAGAAAGGCTCAACGACAGGATGAAGAAGTATGACGGCTCACAATACCCTCTATTCCAATTCGACAATTCCACAAAGTGCAAAGCACCGTCTATATCGAGTCGCTATAGGTTGGGGACTAGTTGCATTATTTGAGGCAACGGCTTACACATTTCTTGCAATATCTATTGTCGAACAAGCTTCACCATTGAACGTCATAATAGCTGCTGTTCTAACTGTGATAGTTACCGTTATTGTAACTCGTTCTGGATTTCTCTCTGGTGCGAAACTGGCTGGGGATCTTTATTCATCAGTAGGTCATTCGCTCAGTAAAGCAAAGTTAGCTTGGTTTAATGATCAGCATAGAACTCAGCTCACCCAACTAGCAGAACGAGGAATACCTGGCTTTATGGCCATTCCTGCTCATCAGCTACAAACATTTTTACACGCTCCAATGTTACCCATATTTTTAATTATCGGTATTGGGGTCGTTGGAGGAGGTGAAATTGCACTACTCAGTGCCGTATTGTTACTAGTTGCACTGCTCGTTCAGTACAAGGCGCAAAGATACCTAAGTCGCTCAGATAGCGACCGACATGACGCAGAGCTTCAAGCGACTAAATCAACACTTGAGCTCATAGATAACCTTGAGTTACTTCGCTCAACAGCGGGGCCTGAGCGCTCAATCGAGCGTATTGAACAGAGTTGGCACGCACAAGAAGAAGCTCATTCAACTATTAATCGTAACGCTTCTATCGCAACCTTAGTATCAGGATTGGCAACGATTTTACCCCTTGCAGGTATCGCCATCTATCTCGTCTTAGAGCCGATTACTCAACCCTTATTAGTCTTGGCTTTATTGATATTGATTACCCGTGCAGCTGCACCTTTGGGTGAACTCGCGTTGGCAGGCTTTGCGATTAACGACGTAAAATCCTCAATTAAAAATTACGCTCAGTTAACGAATGTCCCTGTTCTGCCTGAGCCTAATCCTCAATTTGCAACCTCCCCCAAAAACCATAAGTTCGAACTGAACCTTGTGGGCCATTTAGATCTCTTTGAAGATGCTAGCACGGAGATCAAACAAGGTGATACCGTCGTCATCAATGGAGTCAGTGGCAGTGGCAAAAGCACTTTACTGGGCCTGTTTCTAAGGTTTGATGATCCTGACCAAGGTCTTATTTCGCTCGGAGGGATAGATCTAAAGAGTATCCCTTATGACGTGCTCACCCAGCATATAGCCTATGTTGCTCAAGAACCGGTCATTTTTACTGGCACATTGGCGGATAACATTCGGTTAGGTAATCCCAATGCAAGTGATTATGAAGTTGAGAGCTTTGCAAGACACGCACAATTGGACAAACTTATTGACTCATCTCCTAAAGGAATACATCAAACAGTAGGACAAAGAGGCTCAGGGTTGTCAGGAGGTGAAAGACAGAGAGTCGCAATTGCGCGAGCTCTCATTAAAAAGGCGCCAATCCTCATTTTCGACGAAGCGACGGCAGCATTAGACGAAGCAACCGAAAAAAGTATTGCTCAACATATTCAAACATTGAACTCGACCGTGATTATTGTGACGCATCGCGATCAGAATATATGGTCACCCACATTGGAACTCACGATTGAGGGTAGAAGAGTTATAGTTGCACAGTACAACTCTACTTCCTTGAAAAGTAGGGACAAATTGGCGGCTGAAGAAACTAATAACAATCAATACTTAAATCTAAGCGGTGTCAATTGAGTTTTTTGTCACTTTAGCAAATTGTATCATCTAAAGAATCTTACAGGCATGTTGTAAAGCAATAATAATAAAGCGAATTCTCAAGGTTATAATTCTGACTCAATCTGACACAAGATAGACGTAAGTCTTTCCAATACCATCAGCTTTTCGAGTCGGTCATCATACAGCGCATTGTCAATTTTGTTAAAAATAGACTCTACACTTTTACAACAATCGATTCTTGTATTGCTCCGGTGTCATGCCGGAGTATTTCTTGAACATCGCGATAAAAGGGCTAGCTTGGTTATAACCTAACGTCAGAGCGACTTCTTTCACAGTCTGCCCTTTACGCAGCAACTCCATAGAATGTAAATATCGCACACGTAAGCGCCACTCAGTAAAGCTCATGCCTAACTCACTCTGGCAATGTCTCGCTAACGTGCGTTCAGTGGTGTGCACTTTTTCTGCCCATTCCGCCAAACTGATCTCATCCGTCGGCGATTCTTCTACTGCTTTTAAAATCGGTTCAAGATACTTATTGTCGGTAGTCGGTAAAAAGTGATGTTCGACTTCTTGCTTTGCAAGCTGGTCCAATAACACTTGTACCAAGCGCTTGTCTTCATCAGTTTGCGCCACGTTAATGTCTCGCTGACGAAAGTCCTCAATAATAGATGACACGATTGGAGTCACTTTGATCAAGCTCGTTTTGGTAGGAAAATGCGCTGTCAATTCAGGGGCAATGTTCAAAGAACAATATTCGATTGGCTTACGGTTGTAGCTAGTGTGACGAATTCCGGCGGGAACCCAAATAGCAAGATGTGGAGGTGCTAGAAATCTTGTGTCTTCTGCATCCATCTCAAGAATCCCACCGCTGATCAGTTGCACTTGCCCCCAAGGGTGGCTATGAATTCGTGTTTCTGTATTAGAGAGAAACGCTTCGAAATTCATAAATACATCTGATGGCGCACGATCTATTGATAAGGAGGGGTGAAGATTTCTGTCGCTCTTTTTCAAAATTGTCTTCCTATCGCTTACGATGTCTTTTAAGAGATACTTTTTATTATAAAGACCTGCCAGACTAGCGCCATCAATAATTGTGCTATAGGGTTCTCATGATTTATTTACTTCCGTTTTTCACCGTTATGATTTGGGGTGGTAACTCAATTGTGAACAAGATGGCAGCAAGCGCCATTGAACCAAGTGCGATGAGTTTCTACCGTTGGTTTGTCGCAATGGTACTCCTAACGCCATTTTGCCTGCCTGCAATCATCAAACAACGACACATTATTCGACCTTACTTAGCTAAGTTGGCGTTTCTTGCGTTACTTGGTATGGTTCTCAACCAGTCACTTGGATACTATGCCGGTTTAACAACAACGGCCTCTAATATGGCTCTGATCACCTCTTTAGTTCCTTTGCTCAGTGTGTTTTTAAGTGTCCCATTGCTCGGTAAATCTATATCAATGTTAAGTATCGTCGGTGGTGTCATTTCGCTCGGCGGCTTGGCATTTATGCTTGGTCACGGTGATATCACTTACTTTTTACATCAAGACTTAACGCAAGGTGACAGCTTAATGCTCGTTGCTGCCATGGTATACGCGGCTTATTGTGTTCTGCTAAAACGCTGGAAAATGCCATTCAGTAGTTTGACTCTGGTTTACATGCAGGGCTTCTTTTCTGTTTTGATGCTCACACCACTTTGGCTCTCTAGTGAGCAACTGTTACCAAGCCAAGACGCGCTACCATTAATCGCTTATGCTGGTATTGCTGCTTCCATTTTCGCGCCGCTGATGTGGGTCAAAGCGATTGATTCAATTGGTGCTGATTCAAGTGCTATGTTCATGAACCTAATGCCTGTGGTTTCCGTCATACTTGCTTCAACACTAATTGGTGAGAAAATTTACGCTTACCATATTATTGGTGGGTTGTTAGTCATCTCTGGCGTTATCCTGTCGCAAATAAAAGTAAGACAGAGAAAACCATTGTCCAATTCTGAGGTTGCCTCTACCGCCAATTAACATCTACACCCCAAGCCACAGAACTACGCTGTGGCTTGTCACTTCCAGCGTTCGAATAAAAGTTAATATTTTGTTTCATTCGCTATTCCCGAAAATTCATCTTGCTGCTAAATTGGGAAAACAATAACCCATCAAGGAAAGACAGATGAGCAGTGGTCAAAGAGACATTACCCTTCGCTTTTTAGCAGAACCCAGCGACGTAAATTTTGGCGGAAAAGTGCACGGCGGCGCCGTAATGAAATGGATCGACTTGGCAGCGTACGCCTGTTCTGCAGCGTGGAGTGGTAAATATTGCATTACCGCATATGCTGGCGGCATTCGGTTTGTTGCTCCGATTCATGTCGGCAACTTAGTCGAAGTTAGCGCGAAAGTCATTTATACCGGACGAAGCTCAATGCACATTGCGATTGACGTGCAAGCTAGTGATCCAAAGCAAATGAAAAACAGACTCACCACTCACTGTATCGTTATCATGGTTGCTGTAGATGAAAACGGAAAACCAACCGATGTACCGAAATGGATTCCAGAGTCAGATGAAGACAAAGCCTTAGAGCAATCCGCTATCCGTCTTATGAACATGCGTAAAGAGATTGGGGAAGAAATGGAAGCACACGTTAAATACCTCAAGTAACTGGCATCCGTTAAGAACGCTATTAAGTACCTCAACGTTACCTAGACCCAGAGTGTGGAGCAACATCATGGTTTTGCCATTTGTTTCACGCTCGCCCTTCTCTGTCATAAATCCTTCACCTAGCTTTGCTTAAATCCATCCATTATTTTAGAGTTGGATAGAGTTTGGATCTTGAGACTAAAAGAAACGACCTTAAGTGAAGAGACGTTGACCAATTTAAAAGCGGTCGAGTACCAGTGGGTGAGAACCATGTACGTCGAGGGGTATAACGAAACAGAAATTAATCATTACATTCAAACTTGCTTTGGCGGTGACGTTACCTTTGCTAATCTATTTCGTCGCGTCGCACTGCAGCAAGAAAGTTTGTACACGCTGCTTCAATACGTTGGATGCGCACCTTCCAGCCGAGAGTTTTAATCTCTTCCTTCCCTACCTCAATTTAGCTTTTTACTAAGCTCTAGTTATTTATGTGAAGTGCTACGCAGGGCATTATTCAAGCCCTGTGTAATCCATTGCAAAGCCGCTAATCTCTATCTACTTATTGCACAATTGCCTTTAACAGGCATAAAAAAACCTGAGTCTAAACTCAGGTTATGGTTACAAAAACTGTTAGTGATTGAATCGTAAGGAACTAAGCTAACAGCCAGCTATGCGTAACGCCAATAAAAGCCAAGATATTACTGATCGGCGGCCAAACCAAAATTGTAATATCCGTGCTAAGTATAAGGGCGACCATGTGGTCGCCCTTTTCTAGTTATTCTTATCAATCTCAGACCACAAGAGATTATCCTTTCACACCACCAGCGGTTAGACCACCAACCAACCAGCGCTGCGCAAGTAAGAATACGGCAGTGATTGGCACTGCTGAAAGTACAGCAGCTGCGGCAAAGTCACCCCACAAGTAGTTTTGTGGATATAGGTATTGCTGCATACCCACTGCAAGTGTGTACGAGTCTACATCAGAAAGCAGTAGTGACGCTACAGGAACTTCACCAATTACCATGATGAACGACAATATGAAGACTACCGCTAGGATTGGCACAGACAGTGGCAGCAATACCAAACGGAATGCTTGCCATGGTGTAGCACCATCAAGAGCCGCCGCTTCTTCTAGAGACGAGTCAATACTTTCGAAGTAGCCTTTAATGGTCCAAACGTGCAGTGCGATACCACCTAAGTAAGCGAAGATCAGACCGCCATGCGTGTTCAGACCAAGGAAAGGAATGTACTGACCCAGTTTGTCGAACAACGCGTACAGAGCAACCAGTGCCAACACCGCAGGGAACATCTGGAAGATCATCATCGCTTTAAGAATGGTGTTCTTACCTTTGAACTTCATACGAGCAAACGCGTAAGCCGATGTGGTTGATAGCGCCACGATTAGGATTGCAGAAATACCACCCACTTTTACCGAGTTCCACAACCATGTCATTACTGGGAATGGTGGCGGTGTAACTGTACCGTCTGGATTAGTCACCGAGAAACCTAATGCCAATTTCCAGTGATCAAGTGTTGGGTTGTCTGGGATCAGGCTACCCGTTGCAAAGTTACCTTCACGGAATGAAATCGCGATGATCATCAGTAAAGGGAAAATAATCAGTGCCAAGAATGCCCACATTGCAATATGAGTAGCCCAAACACGATACTTTAATGACTTACCTTGTACCATTGCCATTGTAATTTCTCCTTAGTCCTGAGCTACTTTAGTTACGCGTAGGTTGATAAGTGCCAATGCGCCAACCAATAGGAAGATAAGCGTTGCTACTGCACTTGCTAGACCGAAGTCTTGACCACCAGCACCTTCGAATGCGATTCGGTAGGTGTAACTTACTAGCAGGTCGGTGTAACCCGCAGGCTCTGATGTACCAATCATGTTTGGACCACCGCCAGTCAACAACTGGATAAGTACGAAGTTGTTGAAGTTAAATGCAAAACTCGCGATCAACAATGGTGTTAACGGCTTCAACATCATTGGTAGTGTGATACGTGTGAAGTTCGTGACAAAGTTCGCACCATCAATTGCTGATGCTTCATATAAATCGTCTGGAATCGCTTTTAGTAAGCCCATACACAAAATCATCATGTAAGGGAAACCAAGCCAAGTGTTAACAATTAAGATCATGGTTTTCGCCATGAACGGATCAGAGAACCAAGCCGGGCTAATGCCGAATAAGCCTTCCAACAACATGTTGATCTCACCAAAGCTTTGGTTAAACAAACCTTTAAAGATCAAGATAGAAATAAACGCCGGAACTGCATAAGGCAGGATTAGCAACAAACGGTAAACTGAGCGACCTTTAAGTGCTTCCCACTGAACCACACTGGCAAGGACAAGACCAATAACAAGCGTAAACAATACGGTTAGCGCAGAGAAAACAATGGTCCAGATAAAGATACTGATAAACGGCTCTTTGATACCATCATCTTTCCAAACACGCTCAAAATTGTGGGTACCAATGTTCACCACGAAACCTGGTGACACTGTGCTACCAACAAATTGACCATTTTCATCGACAGGCTGGTAGTAACCTACTTCCATATTTGGACGTAGCGTTTCTTCAGTCCGGTTGTTGTAAAGCGTTTCACCATCTTCTTGTAATGTGTACAAAGGTACAACTGCAGCAAATTTGCGCAGCCCACTCATGCGGATATCATCACCACTTGGCAAATGTAAATCGACACTGCTCAACGCACTGCGGTTCTTAACAATCGCCTTGATTGATTCTTTTTCACCCGTTACTTCTTCAATTGGTGAAAGATCAAACTCCGATGCTGAAAGGTTATCAAGCTGAAAAGTCGGGCTTGCAAGTAGCTCACCATCTTTTTCAACCACAAGTTGATGGCCTTGCTCCGTTTTATACAAAGTGAACGGGTAGCTATCACCACTTTGGTAAGTTCGGTCCAAAAGTACGTTCTGAGCGCGATCAAAAGAGAGTTGGTTCTTCGCGCTATAGTTGGTAAACGCCAAACCTATGGTGTACGCCAAAGGAAAAAGAATGAAAAGGATCATCCCTGCTATACCAGGGTAGATGTAACGGTGTGCGTACGTCTTTTTGCTACCAAAGATGAACAACGCTAAAGCGGTAAGAATGAGCGTAAGTAGTGCAAACGCAATCTCACCGCGAGAATACATAAGGATTGTTGCGTAGCCATTGATGATGCCGACTGTGCCTAAAAGTGACCATTTCATGAACACTTTTTTGCTGCTCGGAAGGCTGGCTTCTGGTGCTGTCATAGCATTTGTACCTTGAACTGACTGCATAGGGAACCTGCTAGCGAATATAGAATAAATATAGAAAAGTAAGGAGGAGTTGCCTCCTCCTTAAAAAGGTCTTACTTAATTATTTAGTCATTTGTTTTTCTGCATCTGCAAGAGCTGCATCGACAGTTTGACGACCGTCAACTACGTTGATGATTGCGTTCTTAGCCGCACCCCAGAATGCGTTCATTTGAGGGATATTTGGCATGATTTCGCCGTTCATCGCATTGTCCATTGTTGCTGCGATACGAGTATCTGAATCAAGCTCACGTTGGAACGAGTTAAGTGCTACCGCACCTAGAGGCTTATCGTTGTTAACCATACGTAGGCCATCGTTTGTTAGTAGGTAGTTCTCAATGAACTCAACTGCTAGGTCTTTGTTTGGAGACGCAGTGCTGATACCAGCCGTTAGAACACCAACGAATGGCTTAGAAGATTGACCTTGGAACTTAGGTAGCGTAGTCACGCCGTAGTTAACGCCTGACTTCTCAATGTTGCCCCAAGACCATGGACCGTTAATCGTCATCGCTGTTTTGCCTTGGTTGAACGCAGACTCAGACACGGAGTAATCCATATCCGCAGAGATTACGCCTTTATCAACTAAGCCTTTTACGAAGCTCATTGCGTCTTTAACGCCTTCTTTCGCGATACCAGCGTCTTTAACATCGTAACCTTCAGAAGTGTATTTGAACGCGTAGCCGCCATCAGCCGCCATTAGTGGCCAAGTGAAGTACGGTTCTTTTAGGTTCCACATGATTGCAGACTTGCCGTCTTTTTTAAGTTTTGCATCTAATGCTGCAACCTCTTCCCAAGACTTTGGTGGGTTTGGAACTAGGTCTTTGTTGTAGATTAGAGATAGAGACTCAACCGCAACTGGATAGCCGATCAATTTGCCGTCGTAACGTACTGCATCCCAAGCGAAATCAACGATACCTTCTTGAATATTCTTAGAAGGTTTAATTTCTGCTAGCAGGCCAGCTTCTGCGTAACCACCGAAACGGTCGTGAGCCCAGAATACGATATCAGGACCGTCGCCAGTCGCTGCAGTTTGAGGGAATTTGTCTTGAAGGCCATCTGGGTGAGCCACAGTCACTTTAATGCCTGTGTCTTCTTCAAATTTCTTACCAACTTCAGCAAGGCCGTTGTAGCCTTTATCACCGTTGATCCAGATAGTAAGTTGTCCTTCTTCGATGGCAGCATTAGCACCAAAAGAACCCAAAGCAACAAGAGTACCTAGTGCTACAGCGCTTAACTTTTTCATGTTCGTATCCTTTTTATATTTTTGATGTAGGGCTAGTCCATTGAGGTTCAGCCGTATTTCGACATATATCATCTGAAATAATCCAATATGTCTCATCCTCCTAATCCCTACGCCCTTACAATTATGACGTATTTTCGTGATCTAAATCGCCAAGGGTAAGAGACTCAAATCACAAAATGGATAGTTCCTGTGATCGGTTTCAACTTTAGGTGGTGCAATAATGTGATTTCCGACCAACTGCTTTCTTCCTCCTCCTTTTTTACTCCTCCCTTTCTACTCCCCCTACAATTATTTCTATTAGGAGGATGTCGCACTACGCACAATCTTAGAAACTGCAGTCATCCAAGAGTGGATGGTAAGAACCCTTTCCCAGCAGTGCCTACGTATTAGGAAAAAGATTTGCTGGTTTTGCATTGCCAGACGAGTGGAATGTCATTATTAGTGTTGTTTGTGGTAATTATTTCACGGGGGAGACAATACGAATAATGTGGGGGAGAGAAACTCGTACTTGGCTATGATGGGTAGCACTTCTATTCAGGACATTTTATTGAAGTGCTACCCTACTTTTCTTACCAACCGCAAGAACTTACCGATTCCTACTGTTACTGCTCGCTAGATAATTCATATAATGATGAGCGGTGAATAATAAAAAATTGATCGAGGACGAGCTACATGGCGAGTGTCACGTTAAAAAATGTTTGTAAAGCGTATGGCGACGTACTGATTTCTAAGAACGTAGACCTAACAATCAACGAAGGTGAATTTGTTGTTTTCGTAGGTCCATCAGGTTGTGGTAAATCTACCCTTTTACGTTGTATTGCCGGTCTTGAAGACATTACTTCAGGTGATTTGTATATTGGTGACCAGCGCATGAATGACGTCGAACCATCCAAACGTGGTGTTGGTATGGTATTCCAGTCTTACGCTCTTTACCCGCACCTTAACTTATATGACAACATGTCATTTGGCTTGAAACTAGCAAAAGCAGACAAAGCAGAAATCGACAAGCGTGTTGAACAAGCAGCAGAAATCCTACAACTAGGCCACTTGCTTGAGCGCCAACCAAAAGCACTTTCTGGTGGACAGCGTCAACGTGTGGCGATTGGCCGAACATTGGTATCGCAGCCAAATGTATTCCTTCTAGACGAGCCACTATCAAACTTGGATGCGGCACTGCGTGTAAACATGCGTGCACAAATTACTAAGCTACAACGCCAACTTGGTTGTACCATGATCTACGTAACGCACGATCAGGTAGAAGCGATGACAATGGCAGATAAAATCGTTGTACTAGACGGCGGTTATGTATCGCAAGTTGGTAAGCCGCTTGAGCTTTACCATTACCCACAAAACCGCTTTGTAGCTGGCTTTATCGGTTCTCCGAAAATGAACTTCATGAGCGTGTTCATTGATGAAGTAGAAGCAGAGCGCGTCAAAGTTCAACTATCTAACGGCGTATCTTTCTGGATTCCGGTGGATGGTACAACAGTTAACCGCGGCGACCGAATGTCTTTAGGCATTCGCCCTGAGCACCTATTATCCGCTTCTGAAGCTGATGCAAGTATTCACGGTGAAGTGATGATTGTTGAGAAGCTAGGTAACGAAACTCAAGTATACCTAAATCTAGAAGGCGCGGACGCCGACGTTATTTTCCGTCAGCCGGACACGCTTGCAGTCGACACTGGCGATAAAATCGAGATCGGTATTCCAGCTCATCGTTGTCACCTGTTCCACAGTGATGGTCGCGCATGCCGCCGCCTATACAAAGAAAACGGCGTAGAAGTCGAATAGTTCATTCGTCCTTACTCAAAAATCCCTCTCACTTGAGAGGGATTTTTTTATCTTAATAAATATCAGCAATTCGATACTAAATCATTAATCGTGAACGAATCAAATCACCCGTTTCTTCTACCCTCACATAAACCATTGTCTTTGTACTGATACTTCATTTTTAATACTTTTCCTCATCCCTCATAAGTAAGTACCAGCTTTTTCCTAACCCGCCAAACTTAGCCAAAGGGCTAAATATCATTCTTATTTCCACTTACCTCAACAACGCAAATTTTTACACTTATCAACGAAATTACACGTGACAAAAAACTCAGCAGCATTCCACAGAATGCTCTGTGCACTAACTACTAATAACGTTCACGACACGGCAATTGGGGAAGACACCCAAGGGCGGTAGCGTGTCAGAAGGGAAACTGAGTCATGAAACAAAAAGGACTTATCCGCTCTCATGAGATGGAGTTCGCTTTTTTATATCGCATCTCAGATCTTGCTGTCATCGTCTCTTTTATGCTGCTTTTAGTGTTCAAAGACATGAATACTGCGATGGGGAAAGATTACGTCATATTGGCTTTCGTTGGAGGCATCTCTTTTCTATTTATGGCAGAAAGCGGCAATCTGTATCGCTCTTGGCGAACCAGTTCGTTTAAAGAGCAGATGTTTATTGTCTGTGTTTCTTGGGCGGTGACTTCTGCACTTATCTTTATTGTGCTGTATTTTTCTGAAGTCCATACCTTATTTGATAACACAATTTTAGTGCTGTGGTTTGCGATTACGCCCGCTCTGCTCTTAGCATGGCGAGTAACATTCCGTACCGGATTAGCCTATTTGAGAAAGAAAGGATTCAACACTCGCACTGCGATCATCATCGGCCAAACTCCTCACGGCATTACCCTAGCTAACGAAATTCAAAACCACACAGAACACGGCGTGCTTTTTGATGGCTTTTACGACGAACGATCTTCCGACAGATTGCCAAATTCTGATTATCCTATTAAAGGAGCTGTTGACCACGCCCTTGAGCGAGCTAAAAAAGGGGAAGTAGATTACGTCTATATCGCGATGCCAATGCACGCAAAAGAGCGCATTGCGTCACTTCTTAACCAATTCTCAGATACCACCGCAAATACGTATCTGATTCCCGACTTCTTCACTTATAACCTTTTACATTCTCGTTGGGCGCAGATCGGCCAAGTTCAAACACTAAGTGTCTTTGATACACCTTTTGCTGGAATTTCTTCTTGGGTAAAACGGTTTGAAGACATCTTGTTTTCGAGCATTATTTTGGTCTTAATCGCCCCTATTCTATTCGTCATTGCGATTGTCATTAAGGCAACGTCTAAAGGCCCTGTCATCTTTAAACAACATCGGTACGGTCTTGATGGACGCAAGATTGAAGTCTGGAAGTTCCGTTCAATGACAACCATGGATCAAGGTTCCAACGTGAAACAGGCGACAAAGAACGATCCTCGTATTACGCCTTTTGGCGGATTTCTACGTCGCACCTCTTTGGACGAACTACCTCAATTTATCAATGTACTGCAAGGGACCATGTCTATTGTCGGCCCACGCCCTCATGCCGTGGCACACAATGAAGAATACCGTCAGATCGTGGATCGCTACATGCTACGTCACAAAGTAAAACCAGGCATTACTGGCTGGGCGCAGATTAATGGTTATCGCGGCGAAACCGACACCTTAGAAAAAATGGAAAAGAGAGTCGAGTTTGATTTGGATTACATCCACCATTGGTCGGTTTGGATGGACATCAAAATCATCTTTATGACCGTTTTCAAAGGCTTCACTGGTGCTAACGCTTACTAAGGTTGAGATTATGAAGAAACTGACAATGGCAATAGCATTGAGTCTGTTTTCTACTGACTTGCTCGCAGAACCGATGGCTTACCAAACCGAGTCTGGTATAGAGTTGATTCCCCTCGTAAAAACTTTCTACGAGGGAGATGACAACATCAATAAAGCGGAAAAATCCGGCAATGTAGAGTCAGTCAATATTTGGGGTATAGAACCAAGCTTACTAGCACGTATAGAACGGAATCGCTATCGCGCAGATATTTTATATAAGTTAAAAGCTGGCTTTTCATCTGACGATCGCAACGACTTCGACGACCACACTTTTCAGTTTTCCAACTTTTTCGAATTTAATCATCGTCATCGTTTAGTGGTTGATTACCGTTTTCGCGCCCAGCATGAAGTTCGAGGAGAAGATATTACCGAAGGTAATGGTAACGCAATCGACGCACCAATAGAGTTCAACCGTAACGATGTAAAAACCAATTATGTCTTTGGATCTAACGGTGCCAAAGGCAGACTCGAATTCGGTTTAGGCTATAGTGATAAAACCTATCAAAACTATCGTGACGGCTTGCCTGGTCGCCCAAACGCTAAAACTAAATACAACGATTTTCGAGCTCCCAATGCACATTTGGAGTTCTATTTAAGAGCGACGCCAAGAACCTATTGGTTAGTCGGAACAAACCAAATCGTAACCGAGTATCAGCACCGAAATTCTGCGCAGCCATCGAAAGATAACAACACCAGTTTCTATTACACCGGTGCCGAATGGGAAGTCACAGGAAAAACCAAAGGCATCGCTCGACTCGGTTATCAAATCAAAGATTTTGACAGCGCTAAACGAGAGACATTTAAAGGCTTTAGTTGGGATATCGGCTTTGAATGGTTGCCTCAAGAACAAACTCTAGTCAGCGTGAAAACCACTCAAGCGGCGGTTAACCCCGATCAAGATGGCGATTACAACCTACAAACTCGTTACCGACTGAACCTGAAGCACGATTGGAATAGTTACCTTGCAACTCGCTTAGGTGCTGTTTATCAACAAGATGATTACACGGGAATCTCCAGAAACGACGATCGGTACACTCTATCTTTTGGTATCGATTATCAGATCAAACGTTGGATACAGCTGCAAGCCGATTGGCAATACCAAGATAAAAACTCTAGCCGATCGGATTATAGCTTCGAACAAAATATTTGGACTTTAAGCGCACAGTTTTCTCTGTAAAAAGGATTATTAATGAAGGCATTCATCAAATTCATGAGTGTAGCGTTGTTGCTATTTAGCACTTTGGTCAACGCTGACTCAAACGAGGAAGATTACTTACTCGATACTGGCGATACCATTTCCGTGCAGGTCTATGGTGAAGAAGATCTTACGATTAAAAATATTCTAATAACGTCAGATGGCTACTTTGATTACCCCTACCTTGGCCGAATTAAAGCAATCAAAAAAACACCAAAACAACTCAAGTACGAAATAGAAACGGGCTTAAAAGGCGATTATCTCATCAATCCAAAAGTGATGGTCACCATCAATAACTTTCGTCTGTTTTACGTTAATGGCGAAGTCAGGAAACCTGGTGGATTTGAGTACCGTCCAGGGTTAACCATAGAGAAGGCCATCGCTCTAGCAGGTGGCTTGACCGACAGAGCCTCACGCAAAGGCATTAACCTAACCAAGCATAAAACGGGTCAAACGATGGAAGGAGTCAGTATGCACCGCAACGTTGAACCTGGTGACATTGTATTTATTGACCAGAGCTTCTTTTAAGTGACAGGGAATCAAATGAACGGGACTCATCCAAATAATCTCCAGATGAACAAAGTAGAACTGATTCGTTTTGGCCATCACTTCAAAGCGATTAAAAAGAATTGGCTAAGCATCGCAGCATTCACGCTTCTGTTCTCATTAACTTGTACTTGGTATATCTACTCCAAAGCATCGATATACCAAGCTACAGCTACGCTACTCATCCAAGAGGAGCAAAAAAGCGCCCTTTCAATCGAGGAAGTATATGGCGTCGACACGACAAAAAAAGAGTACTTTCAAACGCAAATCGCCATTTTAAAATCGAATCATATTGCAGATAAGGTCATTAGAGAGTTGAACCTCACCCAATTACCTGAGTTCACAAGCTCAGGGGGGGTAAATAAAAAAATCGACCAAATAAAGTCGATTCCTTTTGTTCAAGACCTACTGAATGTTGCACCAAGCCCAAAAGAAACCGCCCAGTTTTCAGAGTCCTATTATCAGGCACTTCAAGCTTTCAGAAGTAAACTCGATATTGAGCCAGTACGTAACACCCAATTAGTCAGAATTCGCTTTCGTTCTACCGATCCTAAGCTTGCGATGACAATCGCCAACGCGGTCGGCCAAGCCTATATTGACGCAAATTTTGAAGCCAAATTGGTCGTTACACAAAATGCGGCTACTTGGTTGACAAATAACTCTCAAAAATTGGAGGAGCGATTACGTAACTCGGAGCAAGCGCTGCAAGAATTCTTGTTAAAAGAAGGGTTGATCGATATAAACGGTATTGATGAAATTTACGCAAATGAGCTAGAAGAACTCACTCGCAAGCTGAATATCGCTGTTAATAAGCGTATTGAAGCGCAGACGTTAATCCAACTGTTACGACGTAAATCTTCGCAAAGTTTAGACAGCTTGTTGTCAATTGATGAATTCGCTAATCAAGCGCAAATCCGCGATCTAAAATTGTCGGAAGCACAGGCAGCCAAAAATCTCTCTGAACTGGCACAGCGCTACGGACCTAAACATGATCGAATGATTCAGGCGAAAGCACAGCTTGCTGAAATTCAATCAAGAACCCAGCAACTCATCCGTGACATTTCCTTCAGTAAGCAACAAGACCTTCTTGCTGCAAAAGCGCAAGAGGACATGCTTCGAGCAGAACTCGATAACAAAAAGTCAGACTTCCAATCGTTAGGGTCACAAAAAGCGCGTTACGAACAGTTAAAACGCGAGGTTGAATCCAATAAGGCACTCTATGAAGCGTTCTTAAATCGTGAGAAAGAGACCAACGCCACCAGCGACTACAAGAATGTCACTGCTCGCTTTACTGATAAAGCCATCATTCCTCTATTCCCGGTGGCACCACAACGAATCAAACTGGTACTGATTGCCACCTTTTTTGGCTTTGCCATTGCTTGCGCTCTAGTCATCATCTTAGAAACGATGCGAGAAGTTATCCGAAGCACAGCTGATGTGCAGGAAAAACTTGGTGTTACGTGTTTAGGTGTGATTCCTATGGTCAAAAAACGCAATTTGCGTAAAAACGGCGTCAGTTATAGCGCGTATTTAGATGATGAAGAAAAACTATTTAGTGAAGCTTGCCGCTCGGTCAGAACCTCGCTTCTGCTCAGATTAACCAACACGAAGCAAAAGATATTGCCCTTTACCTCTGCTATTCCAGAAGAAGGAAAAACATCGACCAGTATCAATATGGCGGTGTCGTTTTCAAAAATGGAAAAGGTGTTGATCATCGACTGCGATTTACGTCGACCTTCCATCGCAAAGCGATTCGGTATTGCTGAATCAAGCCCTGGCTTAACGCATATCCTGACGATGGATACGCCAATCAAAGATTGTGTTACACATATAAAAGAAGCCAACTTAGATGTATTACCGGCCGGCCTAGTTCCGCCAAACCCACAGGAATTACTGGCTTCTGATCGCTTTAAAAAGTTGCTCGAACATTTTCGAAATAAGTATGACCGAATCATTATCGACACACCGCCCCTATTGTCAGTGAGTGACGCACTTATTCTTGGTAAGTATGCCAATGGTCTGATCACCGTCATTCGCTCAGAATCAACAAAATCATCACTGGTTAACCTTGCGTTATCTAAACAAATACAACACTCAGTTCCATCTCTTGGCGTCTTAATCACACAAGCCAAGGCCAAGGAAGGAGAGACGCTTTATGTCCAGAAATACGCCTACTAACGTAAACCTATCTTGGTACCAAACGTTGAAAAGCCAAGAACAGCCGGTATTGATCTATCAAATGGGCAAAGTAGGTTCGAGTGCATTAGAGCATTCCATTCCTAACTCGATTCACTTGCACGACCTTATGACCGTCGATGCGCAAAAACAAATATCCCCCGTTAGAGCGCAATTGCATAAGCCTCAGATCAATGCGTTAAAGCGACGACTAAAGCGTATAACGATGAGCCATATGTTAAAGCGCAAGAAAAAAGTTCGAATTATCTCGCTTGTGCGTGAACCGATCGGACGAAATGTCTCAATGTTCTTTCAAGCACTTCCTTTTTGGATGGCGGACAAATATCTAAAGGATGACAGCGCAATACGTACCGAACGACCGCAATTACTCCAAGAAGCATTTGATAAGCACATGAATCATCAATATGCGCTGCAGTGGTTTGACAACGAGATCAAACAACTAACAGGGATTGATGTGTTTAACGAGTCTTTTAATCACGAAGTAGGCTATCAAACATACCATAACAATAACTTCTCACTGTTGGTCATTCGAAGTGACAAGCTAACGAAGGCTAACTCCGCAGTTGAAGACTTTTTAGGTTACCCCGTGGATGTTGTTTATGAAAATCAATCAGACAACAAATGGTACTCGCCACTAATGAAAGAATTCAAAACGCAATTTCAACCTACACCCGAGTACGTTGAAGAAATGCTGAATTCTAAATTGACGAAGCACTTTTTCTCAAATGCAGAAATCACCGACCTTAAACAGCAATATCTGACCAATTAATCATGAAAACCAAGATTCTACATATTATCAATGATCTTTCTCAGAACGGCGGTGCTCAGAAGTTCTTAGTCGACCTTGTTTTAGAACATAAGCCTGAATACGAAATCAAAATTTTGGTCTTGTGTGATGAAAATGATTACTTACCAATGCTATCCGCCCAAGGCATAGAGTGTTTTAACTGGCGCACATTGCCATTGAGTGAGAAATTCTCTTTGCTGCGTTGGCCGGATGTCGTTCACGGGCACCTCTACCCTTCCATTTACCTAGCGCTATTGGCGGTAGGTAAAAAACGAATCCAGACTGAGCACTGTTCTTATAACCGTCGACGTGACTATCCGCTGTTTAAGTTCATGGAATACGTCTTATATTGGGGCCACGACTTGACAGTCAGTATTAGTGAAAAAGTACAAGATGAACTGGTGAAGTTCATGCCTCGCTATCAACATAAATATCACGTGGTGCACAATGGCGTTGATTTAAAAAGGTTTTCTATGACGCCAAGATTCGCCAGCCACCTAATCGACAAACCAGTTATCAAGATTGGAATGGTGGGCCGACTTCACCAACATAAAGACCATGAAACGCTTATCCAAGCACTTATCCATTTACCAAGACGATACGAACTCCACCTTGCGGGAGATGGAGAAAAAAAATCGTCACTGCAAGCATTGGCAACAAAAATCAACGTCGCGCAACGTGTTCACTTTCATGGCGTAGTTTCAGACGTTCCAGCCTTTTTGAACGACATGGATATTTACGTGCAATCGTCGCACGTCGAAGGCTTTGGTTTGGCGGCGGTTGAGGCGATGGCAGCAGGCTTACCCGTACTATCGTCGGACGTACCTGGTTTGGATGACGTCACCGGACGTGCCGAATATTTATTTCAAGTTGGTAACGCCACTGAACTGAGCCAAAAAGTGCTCCAGCTATGTGAAAGTGTTGAGCGGTACGACGCTGCAAGTCAATACTCAGTCAATAGGGCCTCTCTCTACACCATCGATAAATTTCGTGAAGGTTACTATGGAATCTACCAGCAGCTTTGCGCCAACAAATAGTTCCGCGCCATCGAGCCATCGCGCCTCATTGCTTGCAGCATGCCTATTAGCATTGTTCTTTATTCCAATGAAGTTTCGTGCTGGAGGAATAGCGCTAGCCCCATCTGACATCGCAAGCCTTTTGTCTATTGGTTTTACTGCATTAGTGGTATTGGAAGGAAAAGCTGAAAAACTCATGCATCCCTGTATGGGGTTCCTCGTATTGTTCACTGGGTATGTGTTCATAAATGGTCTGCTAAATCGCGTCCCTTTAATGCCGCTAGTTATAGAAACTGTGCAATGGTTAGCGATTTTGTGCCTACTGAGCCTAATGTACGCCTATGGCGTGTTTGATGACGAACGGGTAATGGTATATTTCACGTATCTGTTGTTTTTCATCTGTACGCTCGTTGCCTTATGGCACTTTGCTCAGGGCTATCAAAGCGGGTTTAAGTTACTCGGGGTAAGTAAATACGGGTTCGGTGTACTGTGCTCACTACTGTACCTTTATCGAGATAAAATTCGCGCTTTCCACCTTTTGATGCTCGTAGCTTTAGTATTACTGGTGTTGTCACAAGAAAGAAAAGCGCTACTTGGTTTTTGTCTGCTTTTCTTCTTTGACCAACTGCTCGTAAAAAACTTAATGAGAAAATCGCTCAGCGAAACGTACACGTGGACAATTTTATTAGCCTTGAGCTTCATTGTGTTTACTGCCGTCACAACCACACTCTACGTTGGGTTTGAAACGCTAGCAGACACATTGGAAATAACCCAAGAAGACGTCTTATTTGCCAACCAAAGTGAAGCGCGCTGGGTATCGAATCTTCATAGAAAACTTTTACTTGCCAATGGGCTAGATATTTTACTTCAACACCCAGTGTTAGGTGTCGGCGCGAAAATGTTACCCAACTTTATGATCAGTTACTTTAACTATGATGAGCTGGCGATCTACACCCACAACTTTGTGTTAGATACCGCAATTGAATACGGATTGCTTGGTATCGGTCTGCTGTTTGGTGGTTATTTTCTTTTTATTCGCTTTTGCTTCCGCAGCCTTAATGAAAACAGAAAAAGCCTATTACTTGCGATATACGCCCTCATCATGGTGTTTTTCGTTGCGGTAAACACCACCATAATTTTAATACTCTTGTTACCCGTCATGATCAGCATGAGCAACGACTCAAGGGCCATTGCTCATACTTTTCCGGTAAACCATCACCACGAATATGAATAATCAAGGATAGGATAGGATAGGATAGATGAAGTATTCAATCTCTCGACAATTTGAAAAGAACCGAGAACTCCAAGCTGATAATTTTGTTTTAGTTTACCAAATGGGCAAAGTTGGCTCCTCATCAATTGAGCACACGCTAGGGGAGAAAAATATCCCGAGCTATCACATCCACACCTTTGATGATCACGAAGAATTTCACATGTATCACAATAAAAAAGACGTGAGTAAATTCTTCGACTTCCGAAACCGCGCACTCTATCGCTTAGTGCTCAAGCAGCGAAAACGTATCTTACAAAAACGCGAGCAGATTAAAATCGTTACTCTGGTCCGCGATCCAATCGCAACTGTCTTTTCTCGCTTCTTTCAAGATCTCCATTTGCAATTTATCGAAGGCAAAAAGAACGATGCAATTCACCGAGATATGGAAGTCACGTATCAGCACCTCGAGCATTGTTTTGATAACTATATCAATCTCAACTATTTTGCGGACTGGTTCGACAACGAGTTAAAGCGTAATTTCAATATCGATGTGATGCGCCAAGAGCTGGACAACACTCAACCTTTCTTCACATTCCAGAACGATCAGGCCAACGTCATGCTAATCAAATGCGAACAGCTCAGTTCTCTTGATAAAGAAATCGGTGAGTTTCTTGAGTTGCAAGACTTCGTGCTGAAAAACAGTAACGAAGCGAAAAACAAGTGGTACTCCAATATCCACCAACACTTTAAGAATCACTACGACTTCTCAAAACTGTTCTATATGTACGATCTTCCCTTGTATCGCCACGTTTATTCAGAGCAAGAGCGTGATGCTTTTAAACACAAATGGATGCAAACACCAGGGACAAAATCATCATGAAGAAAGTACTCCATGTTACAGAAGCGTTTGGAGGTGGCGTTCAAACCGCCCTCTATAGTTATGTTCACTCATCCAGAGACGAGCCTTACCAGCATTTCTTGCTAGCCAGAGCCCGAGAAAACGACTTAACCAATGAGAACAACCACCACATTTTCGTACAGACAAAGTGGGTAGAAGGCGGCTTGCTTCAATTTATTCGCGATGCAAACCACATGATTGCATCACTTGGTCCCGACGTCGTGCATTTGCACTCGAGTAAAGCAGGATTTCTCGGCCGATTTCTAAAGCTTGGCAAGGCACGCTTGGTTTACACACCGCACTGTTATGCCTTCGAACGTGAAGATATCTCAGAGCTTGCACGCCAGATCTATAAAGCACTAGAGAAAGTAAAACTGAGCAAAATTGATGTGGTTGCAGGCTGTAGCCAACGAGAGTGTGACCTAGCCATTAGCATTGGTGCGAAACATGCCGAACTGCTCAACAACTACGTGTCTTATCAAAGTGAAGATCGTATAGAGCGAGACAAGCAAGAAGCGCTGAAGCTCATTGTACTTGGTCGTGTCGCGCCCCAAAAAGATCCTCAGTTTCTTATCAGCACATTGCAGTTCCTTAATCGGTATGCGCTTAACCGCCCGATAGAGATCACATGGATAGGTGGCGGTGACCAAGTACTCGAACAGAAATTACGTACTGAAAATGTGGATGTAACGGGTATGCTGCCTCGCGATGAGGTAGTTGAAAAGCTCAAAGGTTCAGACCTTTATCTACACACTGCAGCATGGGAAGGGATGCCGTTAACCATTCTAGAAGCATCCAAGTTACATCTTCCTATGGTTATTCGGACCATCGGCGCAACCAAAGATCTCAACTACCCGTTTTTAGCGCTCACACCTGAAGAAATGGCCAAGCAGATCGCGCATTGTGTCAATCATTATGAAGAGATCGATTTTCGCCAATATACAGCAGAATTAAACAATGCCTTCAGTGAAGAAAAACAGCGCCTAGCACTCAATAAACTATACGGTTAAATGCTCCTATGTTTCACACTGTTCAACAAAAATTACTGTTGATGCCCAGCGGTAAAAAAAGCTTGTTATCTACTGGATTAAAAACCGCAATCACGCGTGTGTTGAGTGCGCTATTTGCTTTTTTACTGACTCTGATTGTATCGAAGACCAGTGACGCTTCGACGGCCGGTCAATTCTTCTTTTTATTCAACCTAGTCTCGCTACTCACCATCGTTTCTCAGCTAGGTTTTGATGTCTCGTTAGTTCGTTACAATGCGATCGCTTTTAATAACAAAGAGAAGCTTGAACAAAGCCAAAACTATAAAACCGCACTTTATCGAAGTATGGCATTTTGCTTGCTCGCCATAGGCGTTTTGTTAGCAGGGTTTAATCTGTTTCCAGAACAGCTAAACCAGACTCAATCACCAATGTATGCGATTACTTTATGCTTGCTTTGCATACCTTTCTTGGTGCTTGCGCAAACCAACAGTCGGGTGCTTCAAGCATGTAGAAAAGTTGTATCATCTCTGTTTGCGTTGCAGCTTGGGGTAAGCATGTTGATGGTCATTTTTGTCTTTGCCCTAGACTATATCGGTCAGCAAAATATCAACAATCTAATGACCGCACTGCTTTTAGCGAGCATAGGTGTCGCGGTCATATCTAGTGCCAATTGGCTTGGCTCAGATCAATATCAAACATCGGCTTTCGTACCAAACAAAAAAATGGTCGCTTCTGCCAAGCAAGTCTGGGTTGGCAGTATCTTCACGAATGTTCTTCAATGGGGAAGCCTTGTTATTGCGGGCTTTTTTATCTCAACAGCGGAAATCGGTTTGTTAGCCGCAGCCCAACGCACATCACTACTGATTGGCTTTGTGCTGATTACCATTAACTTTGTGGTCGCCCCGATGTTTGCATCTATCTACAAAGAGCGTCAAATGCTCAAACTGCAGAATCTGAGCCGCTTGGCGTGCCGAGCCAATGTTGGTTTAGCGATTGTACCCGTAATTATTTGTACCCTCTTCCCCGAGTTTGTAATGCAGTTTTTTGGTGAGGAGTTTCTCGCTGCGGCACCACTATTAGTCGTCCTTTCTCTGGGGCAGTTAGTCAATGTGGCAACTGGTTCGGTAGGTTTTTTATTATTAATGAGTGGTCATGAGAGAACCATGAAATACATTACAATTTCCTCCGGTACGGTGTCCATCTGCCTACTTGTTACGCTTTGCCAAATGTTTGGGGTGATTGGTGCAGCGTGGGCAATGGCAATTGGCATGGCTATCCAGAATTTAGCTGCACTGTACTTTGTAAAACGTTACTTAGGCTTCTTTCCAATAGGTTAATTATGGCTTTAATACTGGCACGCACGAGTTTTGTTTTAGTCCTGATGCTAACCGCTTCACTCTCTTTGTGGAAAAGCTCTGACCTACACCATACTGCTTACCTGCAAATGGAAACCTACTTAGGCGGATCGAGTACGCTTCACTTTACTTTCAGTTTATTGATCGGCTTTTTATCGGTCTTCACGTTCCCTTCTCTGGTGAGCTCGAATAAAACCGACGTTTTTGGGATTCGTCTTTTGCTACTGCTGTTGGCTATCGTTTCAATGGAAGAAATGAGCCAACTTTTTATTCCAAATCGATCATTTAGTTTTGATGATCTCAGCACCAACTGGATAGGCGTAATCTCAGGTTACTTTAGTGCCAAGTTAATTCGCTTCATCCGCACTCGATCGTTCTAGTAATACAGGAATCTCTGGGGGATTTGGGTATATAATTACGCCAAACAACCAGACTAACGAGTACATCATGCCATCTCATCCAACCAAGATTACTTTTTTTGAATTCTTAACCCCGTTGATCACGTCAGGCAAAAAGACGATAACGATTCGAGATGAATCAGAAAGCCATTACGTTCCCAATACAGAAGTCGAAGTTTTTACCTTAGAAACGGATCGTAAAGTCTGCGATATCAAGATACGTTCTGTAGAACCACTTCACTTTGAAGATATTAATGAGTTTCATGCAGAACAAGAATCCATCGAACTACCAAAACTCAAGCAGTTAATTCGAGAAATCTACCCAAATACCGACACGCTATTTGTTATTGAGTATGAGCTGATTAAATAACCCACAACAAAGGCTAGACGACTGGTCTAATTCATTCTATAGTACACTTCATGAACGCAAAGACGAATGACACACGCCAACATATTCTCGACGTCGGATACGAGTTGATCGTAAACCGAGGGTTCACGAGTGTTGGTCTTTCAGAGCTATTAAAAAAGGCCGCAGTGCCAAAAGGCTCGTTTTATCATTACTTCAAATCCAAAGAACAATTTGGTGAAGCGATGATTCAAGACTACTTTACTAAGTATTTTGAGCGTTTAAACGCACGCTTTACCAATACTGAACTGAGTGGCTACCAACGCCTAATGAGCTATTTCGAAGAAATGGTCAAAGTAGAAGACGACGTGTGTAATGCGAACAAATGTTTATTGGTTAAGTTAAGTGCAGAAGTCTCCGATCTCTCAGAGTCAATGCGCTTGGCATTACGCCAAGGAGCAGACAAAACCATTCAAGCGATAGCGGATTGCATTGACATCGGCATTCAAGATGGCTCAATCCCCAATGGTGACGGTGCGTTATTAGCAAGGCAGATATACTACCTTTGGAATGGCGCTAGCTTGCTGAACAAACTTTATCAAGATCAGGCAGCATTGACGCAAAGTCTGACCTATACTCAACACTTACTGCAGAATACGCGCACTTGCCCATAACGGGCGGCGTGGAAGCAGAATGAACACCCTACACACGTTTCACTGTCAGAAAAAGCGTCAGTGTTAACACAGTAAACCTTCCCGCTTTAAATAAGCGGGATATTTTGAAATAAATACTAGACGACCGGTCTAATCAACAAGTGAGATAGATATGACTAACGCAACAAATCGCAGAATCGTACTCGCGTCACGTCCCCATGGTGCACCGACACAAGAAAACTTTCGTTTAGAAGAGGTAACGAAACCGACTCCGAAAGAGGGTGAAATGCTATTGAGAACGGTTTATTTATCTCTAGATCCATACATGCGTGGTCGCATGAGTGATGCCGAATCATACGCTGACCCTGTTGCAATTGATGACGTAATGGTCGGTGGTACAGTTTGTCAGGTAGAAACATCAAACCACCCAGATTACGAAGCGGGTGAATGGGTTCTTGCCTACACCGTTGGCTGGCAAGACTACGCTATCTCAACTGGTGAGATGGTCATTAAACTTGGTAAAGAACCGCAAAATCCTTCTTACGCGCTAGGCGTTGCAGGTATGCCAGGATTTACCGCGTACATGGGTTTACTCGACATTGGTCAGCCAAAACCAGGGGAAACCATCGTGGTAGCAGCTGCTACGGGGCCTGTAGGCGCAACAGTTGGTCAAATTGGTAAAATCAAAGGTTGCCGAGTTGTTGGTATAGCAGGCGGAGAAGAAAAATGCCGTTACGCTAAAGAGGTGCTTGGTTTCGATGAGTGTATTGATCACAAAGCTGAAGACTTTGCAGAACAACTGAAAAATGCCTGTGACAAAGGTATCGATGTTTACTTCGAAAACGTAGGTGGCAAAGTATTCGAGGCTGTAATGCCACTTCTGAATACAAACGCGCGTATCCCCCTTTGTGGTTTGATTTCTCAGTACAACGCGACAGAGCTGCCTGAAGGTACCGACCACCTTCCATTACTAATGGGTAAGCTCCTGACCAAACGAATCAAGGTGCAAGGCTTCATCATTTTTGATGATTACGGACATCGTTACGGTGAATTTGCGCAAGATATTAATCAATGGTTGGCAGAAGGAAAGATCCAATACCGCGAACATCTAGTACAAGGACTGGATAATGCGCCAGAAGCATTCATCGGTCTGTTGGAAGGTAAGAATTTCGGCAAACTTGTAGTACAGATTAACGATCCATTATAAAAAGGGATATGTAAATGATTAAACTTCACCACCTCAATCAGTCTCGCTCAAAGCGCATCATTTGGTTACTTGAAGAGTTAGATGTAAATTACGAGATTGTACCCTATGTCCGTGATTCCGTGACCTTCATGGCACCGCCAGAACTAAAAAGTGTTCACCCATTAGGAAAGTCACCTGTTCTTGAAGATAACGGCGAGATTATCATTGAGTCGGGTGCAATGACCGAATATTTGATTGAGAAATACAGTGACGGAGCCTTTGCTCCTGAGCGTGGTACAAAAGCACACACAGAATATTTGCAATGGATGCACTTTGCAGAAAGCTCTGCAATTTTACCTATGTTGCTAAAAATCTTCGTAAGCAAAGAGCCAAATGAAACTCAGTTTTTATCAGGCTATGCCGACAAGGAAGCAATGAATGTACTAGGCTACTTCGAGCAATCCTTAGAAGGCAAAACTTACCTAGTAGAAGAGCGTCTGACTGGCGCAGACATCATGATGTCTTTCATTGTCGAATTGGTTCAAAAGTTTGGTTTAGTTAATCACTTCCCTAATATTGAACGTTATGGGAAACAGCTCGCGACACACCCAGCATTTGCAAAAGCTGAACAACTTGAAGTGAAGTACTCTTAATTACTTCCCCCCTTTCGCCCCTTTGATGACACGTAAAACTTCATTTAAGGGGCGATATTACTAGCATCGCAGACACGCTAACTGGATAGCGCTCCCCCCCAGTCAATCGCTTTCGATAACGTCGATTGTTATGTCAATCAAGCTAATGTAGTAAATTTCTGATTCTAATATAGTTTCGACCATAGTCACCATCTATTGAATTGATAAGCAATATCAGTTTTCTCCCCCAGCTTTTCCGTAATAACCTCCTCTACAGTTTCTAAGGTATTGAGCCCTGGAGGGGTAAAAAAAATGACAAACAAGAAATTGACTACAGCAGCAGGTTGCCCTGTCGCACATAACCAAAACGTTATGACTGCAGGTCCTCGTGGCCCTCAACTATTACAAGACGTTTGGTTCCTTGAAAAATTGGCACACTTTGACCGCGAAGTGATCCCAGAGCGTCGTATGCACGCAAAAGGTTCTGGTGCTTACGGTACGTTCACAGTAACGCACGACATCACAAAATACACTCGCGCTAAGATCTTCTCTGACATCGGCAAAAAAACAGAACTATTCGCTCGCTTCACTACTGTAGCTGGTGAGCGCGGTGCAGCAGACGCAGAACGCGACATCCGTGGTTTCGCACTAAAATTCTACACTGAAGAAGGTAACTGGGACTTGGTTGGTAACAACACACCAGTATTCTTCCTACGTGACCCACTAAAATTCCCAGACCTAAACCACGCAGTAAAACGCGACCCTCGCACTAACATGCGTAGCTCTACCAACAACTGGGATTTCTGGACATCACTACCAGAAGCATTCCACCAAGTGACTATCGTAATGAGTGACCGTGGTATCCCAGCTTCTTACCGTCATATGCATGGTTTTGGTAGCCACACATTCAGCTTCATCAACGCAGAAAACGAGCGTTACTGGGTGAAATTCCACTTCAAAACTCAGCAAGGCATCAAAAACCTAACTGACCAAGAAGCAGAAGCAATCGTAGGTAAAGACCGCGAAAGCCATCACCGTGACCTTTACGAAGCGATTGAGCGTCAAGACTTCCCTAAATGGAAGATGTACGTACAGATCATGCCTGAGCTAGAAGCGGATGAAGTCAACTTCAACCCATTCGACCTAACACGTGTATGGTCTCAAAAAGATTACCCACTGATCCCAGTTGGTGAGTTCGAACTGAACCGTAACCCAGAAAACTTCTACGCAGAAGTTGAGCAATCAGCGTTCAACCCAGCTGCAGTAGTACCTGGTATCGGCTTCTCTCCAGATAAAATGCTACAAGGTCGTCTGTTCGCTTACGGCGATGCTCAGCGTTACCGTCTAGGTGTGAACCACCATCAAATCCCAGTGAACGCACCTCGTTGCCCTGTTCACAGCTACCACCGCGATGGCGCAATGCGCGTTGATGGCAACTTTGGTTCAACACTGGGTTACGAGCCAAACTACAAACAAGAATGGGCAGAGCAACCAGATTACTCTGAGCCACCTCTACGCATCAATGGCAACGCTGATCACTACGATCATCGTGTAGACGAAGACTACTTCAGCCAAGCGGGTGACCTATTCCGTCTGATGAGCGAAGAGCAACGTCAAACTCTGCTCGATAACACAGCTCGCGCAATGGACGGTGTACCAGAGTTCATCCAACAGCGCCACGTTCAACACGCATACCAAGCGGACGAAGCGTACGGCAAAGGTCTTGAAATTGCACTAGGCTTAAACAAGTAAGCGAACGCTGCAATCATTACACTGTGTGATTTAAAGACGAAAAAAAGGAGGTGCTCTACAGCACCTCCTGATTTCAAATCACTAATCCTTAATCACAAGTCACAAACCATGCTCAAGGAGATTCATTATGATTAACTTAGATTTCTTTAAGCTCTTTGATACCAAAGAACTGTTTATCTATTACTGATTCATCAACTACTGATTTTTAGCTACCGCTTTGATCAGTACTGATGTATCCATGCGACCTAAACCATCACGTTGAAGGTCTGCGTATTGCTCATCCACTTTCTTAGTCAGTGGAAGTTCTAGACCCACTCGCTCAGCTTCTTGCAGACAGAAACCTAAGTCTTTGCGCATCCAATCAATAGCGAAGCCAAAATCGAACTTGTCTTCAGCCATCGTATTTGCGCGGTTTTCCATCTGCCAAGAACCTGCAGCGCCATGCTTAAGCGTTTCTACAACTTGAGCGATGTCCAAGCCTGATTTTTGTGCCAGCAACAAAGCTTCACTCAGCCCTTGTAAAACGCCACCAATACAGATTTGGTTTACCATCTTACAGCGTTGACCCTGACCGTTTTCACCCAGTAGCGTCATCTGCTTCGCGTACACATCCATCGCTGGAGACACACGGTCAAAAATGCTTTGTTCACCACCACACATGATGGTTAGAACACCATTTTCTGCGCCTGCTTGACCACCAGAAACTGGCGCATCAATGAAGTGATTACCATACTTAGCACACGCTTCAGCCAGCTCAACCGCTAGGTCTGCAGAAGTGGTCGTGTGATCGACTAACACTGCATCCGCTTTCAAACCGACCAGAATGCCTTCTTCACCGTAAACAACGCTACGAACGTCATCATCATTACCCACGCAGGTAAAAACGATGTCACAGCCTTCTGCCGCTTCACGTGGTGTTTCACAAGCTACGCCTTGGTATTCTTCAGCCCATTTGTCGGCTTTCGCTTTTGTGCGGTTGTATACTTTGGTTTCAAAGCCCGCTTTACTTAGGTAACCAGCCATTGGGTATCCCATCACTCCCAGACCAATAAATGCTACTCGTTGTTTTTCCATTGCACGCTTCCCTTAGTTCACCTGACTGAAATGTTTCGTAACATGCTACTAAAGAATTGAAATCATTACTCGTGATTTCTCTTTCCACGGTCTCGATGATCCAGTATTTCAGTTCGTTTATTGCGCCTTCTACACCCCTTTACTTGACGATTAGCATAACAGTCAAAGCACTTAAAAAGGTTTACTACTGCTTAGCATGGAACATCGCTTGCCCACTCTTGTCCTTGTTCGACCAGAAATTGATGTTGAACTGAGCATCATCGCTCATCTCAATGCGGTGCCAGTACTGCGGTGGACTTGTAGCAAACTGGCCTGCATTAATCACCACCACTACTTCTGCTTCTGTGGCATTTTCATCAGCAAAGCCGTAGTAAGTCACTTGCCCTTCCATGACGCAAAGCTGTCCAAACACTCCCTCAGCGGTATTGTGATGAGTCAGTAGCGCTGGTGGCACATTGTCTTTAGTGAAGAAAGGCGTTGAACGTTGAACAGTCCAGTCTTTAGGAATTCGTAGATGCGACATAATGATACCCTCTCTAATTACAATTCTTTTCGTTTAAATCGGTTAAGCCTGACCGGCTTGAGACAACTCTCGAAGTAATGGAAATGCTTGCGTAACTTGTTCTCCCGTCACGACGAAGCCCATGAGTCGGCTATTTTCATCCTCTGCTTTCGCGGCAATGCCAGTTTGAGAAATCTGCACGCTCCAATTCGTCACCGAACTAAAATCGCCTGCCAATTGAATTGGATAACTCGGTGTTTTGACCTTTACCATCATAGGCGGTAGTTTCAACTCTGCTTCTTGCCCTAGTAGCTGTTTGCCCAAAGCATTGGCACTTAGCACGATCGGTTGGAGATAAGGCATCATTCGACCTTGGATTTCAGCACAATCACCTAATGCGAACACATTGGCTGCTGATGTCTGTAATCGGGCATTCACCTCAATGCCTTTATTGACACTCAACCCACAAGCCTTCGCTAACCAAGTGTTAGCACGTAAACCCGCCGCTGAAATCACTACATCAGCTTCAATTGCTTTACCTTGGCTCAAGCTTGCCACCAGCGAATCATTTGAGTGATTAATCGCAGCAACTCCAGTCTCCAAGGCAAGTTGAATACCTTGCTGCTTAAGTTGGTTCTCCAACGGCAATGCGACGAATTCAGGAATCAAGTTAGCGAGCAAACGGGGATTTGGCTCAACCACCGTAACCGCTTTACCACTGGTTGCGAGATCCATGGCGATCTCGACGCCGATCAAACCACCACCCATTACTAGAATTCGTTCCGCGCGGCTAATTTGCTCTTCCGCTAATTGATATTCTTGTAGCGAGTTCAGCGTTATCACCTCAGGTGCTGCACCACCAGATATTGGCGGCACAAAGGCTTTCGCGCCTGTCGCAAACACCAGTTTTGAGTAAGGGTAGGCTTGACCATTGACTAACACTTGCTGAGCTTGCACGTCGACATGCTCAATCATGGTATGGGCGAACAGTTCGATGTTGTGTTCCTGTGCAAACGCCTCACCACTTTTAACTACCAAATCTTGGGCAGTTTGCTTGTTACTGAATACATGACTCAAATCGGGCTTGTTGTATTCCGCGCCATCATCAGCAGTAAACACTTGCAGCGGAATATGTGCGTCCATTCGACGCACTGTTTTCACCAATTGGTAAGCCGCAAAGCCGCTACCAATAATCACAATAGATGCTTGCATATTCTCCCCCTTACCCGTTGTATTCGACAAAGACGTCTTTACCCAAGTGGCATTCTGGGCACAAGAAGTAATCTGGCACTTCAGACCATGCCATGCCCGGTTCAACGCCTTGATTAGGCTCGCCTTTAGTTGGGTCGTATACCCAATTACAAACGGTGCAAACCATGCATTGACAACCTGCAGGATGCGCCTCAGTACTAGGGTTGCTAGAAGCAGCATCTACTGCCGCTTGTGTTGCTACTTGTGCAGCGGGTTGTGATTGAACTTGTGGTGCAGACGCAGCAATCGCCAGCGAAGTAACAGGACTTGTCAGGTCATGCTTTGCCCACAATTTCGCGATGTTTTGACCATGTTCGCGACATTCACGCATCGCTTTACCATCTGGTCGCCATTTGGTTTTCAAACTCACCGCGGTTTCAAAGCCTGCGTCAGTCAATCGAGCATGGATACGATCCACCGCACCACCGTTCCAACCGTAGCTACCGAACGCAGCGGCTTTCTTCGCCTTAAAGCGCAGACCGGTAATTTCTTCTAGCATGCCTGCGATCTTCGGCATCATGACGTTATTCATGGTAGAAGAACCAACCAAGATGCCTTTTGAGCGGAATACGTTGGCGAGAATTTCATTCTTATCATGCTTAGAGACATTAAAGACTTTGACCGCCACACCAGGATCGACATCGTGAATGCCTTGCGCGATTGCATCGGCCATCATTCGAGTGTTGTTTGACATTGAATCGTAGAAAATCGTAATGCGATCTTCTTGATAATTGTCTGCCCACGCCAAGTATTGCTCGATGATTTGAACCGGATTATCGCGCCATACAATACCGTGTGACGTTGCGATCATGTCGACAGGCAAATTGAAACTCAGCACTTCTTTGATTTTTGCGGTTACCAAGCTGCTGAATGGCGTTAGGATGTTTGAGTAGTAACGCAAACACTGTTCCATCAACTCATTTTGATCCACTTCATCATTGAATAAGCGTTCATCGCAGTAGTGCTGACCAAATGCGTCATTGCTGAATAATACTGCATCGCCAGTTAGGTAAGTCATCATGCTGTCTGGCCAATGCAGCATCGGCGCTTCCACGAACACCAATTGCTTACCGTTGCCAATATCAATGCTGTCGCCTGTTTTTACGGTTTTGAAGTTCCACTCAGGATGGTGGTGATGACCAACGATGGAATCAATCGCCGCTTCTGTACAGTAAATTGGCGTGTTCGGAATCTTCTCCATTAATGCCGACAATGCGCCTGAGTGATCTTCCTCTGCATGGTTTACCACGATAAAGTCGATAGACTTAAGATCGATTTCCATTTCTAAATTTTGGATGAATTGTTGACTGAATCGATGATCGACCGTATCAATCAATACGGTTTTCTCTTCACGAATTAGATAACTGTTGTAGCTGGTACCTTTTGTCATTTTGTATTCTGTACCGTGGAAATCTTGGACTTCCCAATCGCGTTGACCTACCCAGTGGATGTTGTTTTTTACGTGAATTGTCATAATTACTACCTTGAATGACGGGATAAACAAAACTAATTTCTTCTTGTATTGCACTGGGCATGCCAACTTTTAATTGCCATATATTTCAATATCTTAATTGAAATCCAACTTTAACAAGTGTCATTTAGACACAGTTGAAAATTGTCATTAAGACACTACAATAGTCATATTGACACAATCGGTATTGGCTATGACTTCTTTAATCGCGCAATGGCTACACATCACGCAAGACCTTAACTCGGCCCTCACTCAACAGGCTCGCTTCGATACGTTGTTAACCACGATTCGAGAGGTATTGAAGTGTGACTCTTCTGCCCTTCTTTTGTATGAAGACCAACACTTTAAACCTTTAGCGATCAATGGATTGGCGAAAGAAGTGCTTGGACGCCGTTTCTCCATTGAGCAGCACCCAAGATTAGAAGCCATTGCCCGAGCAGGCGATATCGTGCGCTTTCCCTCTGACAGCGACTTACCTGATCCATACGATGGCTTGATTCCAAACCACGATGACAAACTGCATGTCCATTCCTGCATTGGTTTACCTCTGCTGATCGACGATCAACTGATTGGTGCCATTACGATTGACGCCTTCGACCCCAATCAATTTGATGGGCTACGCAACCAAGAGTTACGTTTTGTCAGCGCGTTGGCAGCAGGTGGCCTACACACTGCACTCCTGTTAGAGCAATTAGAAACACAAGCGAGCCTGCCACGTGACTCTTACGCCGAGAAGCGCACCTTAAGTAATGAAATCATTGGCAACTCTCAGGGTATGAAGAATCTTCAAGAGCAGATTGATGCCGTCGCCGATACGGAATTGTCTGTGCTGGTGATGGGAGAAACGGGCGTAGGTAAAGAGTTGGTTGCCAGCGCTATTCACCATCGCTCTAGCCGCTCTAGCAATACTTTGGTTTACCTCAACTGTGCGGCGCTGCCAGAATCAGTCGCGGAAAGCGAGTTGTTCGGCCATATCAAAGGCGCATTTACAGGCGCAATCAGCAATCGCAAGGGTAAGTTCGAACAAGCCGATGGCGGCACACTGTTTTTAGATGAAGTCGGCGAACTGTCGTTAGAGCTGCAAGCCAAGTTACTTCGAGCTCTACAATATGGAGACATTCAACGTGTGGGTGATGACCGCCATATTCGAGTCAATACACGCATTGTCGCCGCCACCAACCGTATATTGCATGAAGAAGTGACTGCTGGTCGCTTCCGAGCCGACTTATATCACCGCCTAAGCGTCTTCCCGCTTCATGTTCCACCTCTTCGTGAACGTGAAGACGATGTGGTGTTACTCGCAGGCTTTTTTGCCGAACGTTTAAGAAGCAAATTGGGATTGAACAGCATTCGTTTGTCCCCCACTTTGGTGCAGGCACTCAAAGACTATTCATGGCCAGGCAACGTGCGAGAGCTTGAACATGTCATTAAACGTGCTGGTGTTTTGGCAAAAGCGCGTACCCACGCCATGGACATTGAGTTAGTTGAGCAAGATTTTGACATCCGAACGCCGAATCAGAACATCAAGAACGTTGAAGAAACGGAACAAAAATCTCGGCTTGAGCTACCAGAAGGCGGATTAAAGCCTGCCACAGACGCCTTCCAAAAAGCGATGATTGTTCGAGTTCTGGAAGAGAACCAAGGTAACTGGGCAGCAACGGCACGTCAGCTTGAATTAGATAACGGCAATTTGCACCGATTAGCAAAACGGCTAGGGATAAAATAGACACTAACGAATATCACCTAATATGGCATATTCATCGCCAAATAAAGAGCCGATGCCCAACCGCTCACTCAGCCCACTATAAGTAGTGAGCTGAGTGCTCAGATAGAATAGCCACCTAAGTTTGACGGTATTTTCTTCTAAATTTTATTGTCTTGAACCACCTCACAGATTTAATAACCCTTAACAATAAACACAATAATAGTTAAGGTATTTTTATGAGCCAGATCTAATAAAATTAAATATATAGTATTTATTTTAAGAATCTAAATTTTCAAAGTTCATCATAATAAATACAACCTCTATGTATACACTTTACCTTCAAAAAACATCAAAATATAATCCCTTCGATAAAAACACTTAAATGAATTTAACTGTATAAAAGTGAGGAGAATAAAATATGGGATATGGGGCGACAGTATATTCATTAGATACTGAAAAGGTTTTTAACGTACTAAAGAATGAGCGTAATCCAGAGCTAGAAAAAGCCATCATGGAAAGGTGTCAAGACTCCTTTAAAGTGATTAATGAAATGCTGGAAAGTAGTGGCGAAAGCATCCGAGCTGAAGAGCTTCTTATGCAGATGCTGTCTGAAGAGATAAAATACAGTCACTTGGGTTACGCATATGCTTACTTGCTTGAAGCTATATGTAAGATAACTGGTTATTACTTATCCAATAACTCTTGGTATCCTTGCGATGTAAACGATTTCTGCGATATTCCATTCACTAATACCGATTATCCTATAAAATTCCCATTCCCTGACGATTTCCCTGTTGTTTTTATGATAAAAAATCAAGATATTCACCAAGATAACGTTGACTTCGGAGGCTTATCAGAGCAACAAATATCTGAAGTCAAGAGCTGGTACACTCATGCAGTCGTAAACAATCGTGATTTGGTATTATTTTATTATTAATTTTAACTATTAATAAATTATCCAATAGTTAAAATAACAATAGAATATTAATAAAACTCTAGCTTATATTAAGCTAGAGTTTTATCTATTTAACTGAAATTTTCTAATTTTAAAAACATTATATTTCACACCTAATTTATAGACTCTGTGTATAGTGTGCTCAGAGGCAATGTGAACTCATAGGATCAAAATCAAGTTCTAATTTTTAGAAGAAAAACCGATCTGCTTGTGTCAAAATGCGCCATCCCAACCAAAAAGTCTTAATGTAATGAACTACCAAGCTGCTATTTTTGATATGGATGGTTTGCTCCTTGATACTGAGCGCGTCTGTATGCATATTTTCCAAGAAGCATGTGAAGCCCAGAACCTACCCTTCTATAAAGATGTTTACCTTTCAATCATTGGTCGCAATGCAGCGGGCATTGAAGTGATTTTTCGTAAAGCTTATGGGGATGATCTTGACCGCTTACACCAAGAGTGGCGCGACCGTTACGACGCTGTGGTTAAGCACCAAGCGATACCGGTAAAAGAAGGGGTGATTGAGCTGCTTGAGTGGTTGAAAGGCCAAGGGTTGCCAATTGCAGTCGCCACTTCTACAGCAAAAGAAGTGGCACAGAAGAAGTTGGAGTTAGCGGGCCTAAGCAAGTATTTCGACAACTTAACGACAGGCTGTGAAGTGTCACACGGCAAACCTGATCCAGAGATCTACCTGCTTGCAGCAAGTCGTCTAAGCGTAGATCCAACCAAATGTCTCGCCTTTGAAGATTCAAATAATGGCGTACGTGCTGCGGTAGCAGCGAACATGATCACTTATCAAATTCCTGATTTGGTTGAGCCTTGTGACGAAATAAAGCAATTAGACCATACTGTCGCACCTTCACTGCATGATGTGTTGCACACGTTAAAGCAAACTCGCTAGGCCTACTTGTCGTCTGTTCTCTAGAAGCTCAGCAATTTAGCTGAGCTTCTTTCTTGAAACCTCTCCAATACCGTAAAACCAAACAATTCTGCCACCCGTTTAGAGAGATTATTTTCACCTTAACTCTGGCTAATCACGACTTTTGATTTAACTCACGCAATCGCATGAAATAAGGCATTTGAGTGATCAAATAGCGGAACTGACCAGTACAAGCTTGCAACAAAACGTCAATATACCGATTGAAGCACGTTTTTGGAGTGAAAATTGGCTGATAATGAGAACTATTGGATAAGATCAATCCAAGTCAGCCTAAAATACAAAATGGAGAGTGTTATATGTCTTTACGTTTATTAGCAACAACCTTCGCATTAGTAGGAATGAGCTTTGGTGCCCAAGCCAGTGCCGAGTGTGAAGTGTCATTAGATGCTAACGATATGATGCAGTTTTCTACTAAAACATTGAGCGTACCAGCCACTTGTAAAGAGGTAAAACTAACGCTGAATCACACAGGTAAGATGCCAGCGCAATCGATGGGTCACAACGTGGTCATCTCTGACACAGCCAACCTACAAGCAGTCGGTACTGATGGCATGGCAGCTGGAGCAGAAAATAACTACGTAAAACCAAATGATGATCGCGTCTACGCTCACACAAAAGTAATTGGTGGCGGTGAAAGCACCAGCATTACGTTCAGTACTGAGAAAATGAAAGCCGGCGGTGACTATTCATTCTTCTGTTCGTTCCCGGGTCACTGGGCAATCATGCAGGGTAAATTTGAGCTAAAATAAAAGATTTAGCCAAGCCAAAAGAAGACTCATTATAGGGAAGCCAAGGCTTCCCTTTTTGATAGATAAAATAGCAATTGAGAAAGGTCTAACACGTCTGGAAACGTGACCAAGAAACTAGCAAGTAAGAAACCCTTGCTCCACTGAGATTAAGTTCTTTTACGAAAACTCATGGGTAAAAATCGGATTTTTGTTTTACCTTTCCGAAACACTACTAAATGATAAAAGTCATTCAATACCATGTAACTCTTTCCAGTTTCCTGGATGAACCACATAGCCGAACAGAGCATGCCCACCATAAACCAATTCAGTCCCTTCCGGTATCCACAGCATCTGACCTGGGTGCACAAAATGTGTTTCACCATTTGCGGTCAGCTCGAAACAGCCTTCAATCACGAAAATAACTTCATCATAAAGCACTGTCCAAGCCACTTTAGCGCCTTCCCATTTAGCAAAGCCTACGCCTATGTTTGGTGAAATTTCTGGGCTTAACGCCCTTGCAACATACGCCATTCCCGGCGTATCACCACGAACATTGAAATCTAGACTTTTACTATCAACAAGTTTGACTTGCTTCATAATTCACTCCGGCTTTGCCATTTTGCTAATTGGATACGCGTTTTTACTCCCAAACCTAAAAAAGGCTCTGGCGGATTCAAACAAGGCATTCCTGTCACTTGCTGTATGTCATCCAATGATTTAGATGTCGCACCAACGACATAGTCAGCTAACAGTGTTCCAGAAATGGTTCCCCACGCAGCACCAACACCATTGTCGCAAGCGCTGGCATAAACACCTTCATCTAATTGACCAAAAAAGTTAGTAAAGTTACGAGAGATGGCATATACCCCACCCCATGTGTGAGTAAATGGTACGTCGGCCAGCTCGGGGTAACGCGCCAAAAAGACTTGACGATGATCGTCTCGGATTTGTTCTCTGACTTTATCGTTCATGCTTGAGCCATATTTCGGCACGTGTTTGTAAGTATTGCGGATCAAAATACGTCGATCGGCGGTCATACGTAACGTCGTTCCCGCATGATCAGCTGGAGTTAGGCCCCAATTCAGCTCTCCTCCGTATCGCTGCATTTCTGCGTCAGTCAATGGACGCGTCCAGCTTGCAAACGTCATCACTGGAAGTAGTCTGTTTTTAAGATAACCAAACTCCCGAGTAAAAATGCTGGTCCCAAGCAGCAGTTCAGGGGCTTCAACAGAGCCACTATCTCCATGTAATACCCAGCAACCGTTTTCTTTACTGAGCTTGCGGATTGGCGAGTTCTCTAACACCTCGACGTTCTCTGGAAGGCTTTCCCCTAGCCCACGCACCAAAGCAGCAGGTTGCATTAAATAACCACCTGGCGTGTAAATTGCGCGGCTGTAGTAGTTGGTTCCCAAGACTTTCGCCAGCTCACTGCCATTAACATGGAAGTATGGTTCGCCAAGGTCTTTCATTAGGTGCTCAAAGTGATCGAGATACGCTTCACCGCGCGCCCCTACGGCTCCTTGATATTTGCCCTTTGTTGACCACTGACAAGAAATACTGTGCTTCGACACTAAAGTGTTTAGCTGAGCAATCGCAGAACGGTTGAGCGACAATAACTTTTGTTTGTGCTCAGGGTCGGGATGCTCAAGTGAAAACTTATGAGGCAAATCGATAACAAAGCCCGAATTTCTTCCTGAAGCCCCTTGGCCGATACGTTGCGCATCAATCAGTATAATTCGTGCATTAGGCATAAGTTCAGCTAAACGTCTTGCCATAGCTAGGCCTGCGAAACCGGCACCTAACACGGCATAGTCAGCAATTTGTTTACCTTTTAACGCCGGTTTTTCTGGAATACTTGGCAACGCATGGTACCAACCACACGTCACGTCATCATTGGGTAAATGAATCATCTTTTTTCTCCGCTACGCTGCTGACAGTTTCAATGACAATTGATCTAGCCAAGGGCCGCGTAATGACTGTACTTTTCTTCCTAGCAACGCAAAACCGAGCATTGCTCCTTCTGGTGAATAAAACGCAGCGGTCAATTCATCTGCTTGGTTCTCGATGTACCATTGTCCCTGTTCTTCAGCGGCTACCGGGAAAATCGTGAGTGGAAGAATCGGCGTTTTTACAATCACTGGAGTTGGTGTTAACGAGATAGGGGCGACATCGCCTAGCAAGCTTTTCGCTACAGAAGGGATCATTTGATTAATCGGCGCAATATAGGGCTGCCAACCTTGCTCAGTTTCAACACAGTCACCTAGCGAGTAAATATTCTCATCACTCGTCTGGCCGAATTGATTCACTTTAATGCCGCGGCCCACTTCGAGCCCTGCTTGCTCAGCCAGAGAAACATTTGGCTTGAGTCCAACCGCGCTCAGCACTAGATCTGCTTCAATCTGCTTGCCACTGTTTAGATGTAAAACCGCACTAGATTCCGACCTTGGTTCGATTCTGGTGATACTGTCTTGTAGAGCCCATTGCACGCCTCGATCGGCAAGTGCGCTTTGTAATGATTCACCCAACTGTTGCGGGATCAAACGCTCCATTGGCCATTGACCCAACCCGATAACTGTTACTTCATAACCGCTTTCGATCAGATCATTTGCGAACTCACAGCCAATTAAGCCATCACCTAGGATCGCGATGCGCTTTTTGTCTTGCAGCTCCGATCTGAAACGGCGGTAGTCAACTAAGTCGTTCACACTCATAACCCAAGAGCGATCGCCCTCAATTGGGATTTCAATCGGTGATGCACCTGTTGCCAGTACCAAGCGGCTGTAGGCGTATTTACCGATGGAGGTATGTAGCGTTGAATTGGCACGATCGATCTGTTCAACACGCGTATGCGGGTAAACGCGGATATTGAGACGGCTTTCCCACTTCAACGCGCTTTCACTTTGCAGCGCGTCGCCGTCTTTGTTCATGACCAACGCATTAGACAAAGCTGGTTTGCTGTACAAAGCGCCATCATCAGCGGTAAAGACGGTGATAGCAACCGTCTCGGATTGTGCTCTAAGTGCCGCCGCCAACTGGTAACCACTGTGGCCACTACCGATGATAACGATAGGGTCATTTGAGAATACAGGTTGAGTAACTTCAGATGGAAGAGGCTGAGCCGTATTTCGCTGAACAGACGCTTCTACCGACACCGAAGACACAGCTGCAACCTCTTCTAGTGGCGCATCGTCGGTGATTTCGATCATTTCAAAATCGGCCTTACCCACTAAACAGTCAGGACATAACCAGTCATCCGGTACATCTTCCCATGCTGTTCCTGGTGCAATGCCATCGGATGGCCAACCTTGTGCTTCATCATAGATTAAGCCGCAAATAATACAGAGCCACTTTCTCATCACTTATACTCCAACTACCTTGTTCAGAATTTCCGTGTTTACAAACCGCTGTCAGATTTGTTGTGATTCCATCAACCTCGCCCTAGCTTGTGGTCTGAAATCCAAGCCGGTACGAGGTGATGAAAATACAGTTACACGGTAGCTATACGTTGCTGTCTTACTGCAAACGAATGGCAATATTGCGTGTCTGGACGTAGCTATAAATCGCTTCTTGTCCTTTTTCTCGCCCAAACCCGGACAAGCCCACGCCACCAAATGGTGTTTCGATGCCACCAGCAAACCATTCATTGATGAACACTTGTCCACCACGCAGTTGCTGTGCCACACGCAATGTTTGGTTTAGGCTTTCACCAAAGACACCAGCGACCAGGCCAAAATCGGTGCCATTCGCGATTTCAACGGCCTCTTGCTCGGTTTCAAACGGTGTAATTACCAGTACAGGGCCAAACACTTCTTCTTGAGCAATACGCATATCTGGTGAGGCTTCAATCACCGTCGGTGCCACAAAGTAACCTGACAAATCAGGGGCGTACCCACCCGTTAGGATGTTCGCGCCGTCGGCTTTTGCTTGTTCTATCATTTCAAGCACGCGTGCTTGTTGATCAGCCGATACCAACGGTGTGATGTCCGGCTGGCTTTCGCCTTGACCAATAGTTAGGCTTTTTGCCATTTCCACTACCGCCGCTTTTACTTCTTCATAACGCTCTTTTTGAATTAGCAAACGAGACATTGCCGAACAAACTTGACCAGCGTTAAAGAAAATACCGACTTGAACGCTTTGTAAAAGCGTTTCGAGACTCACATCTTTCAGTGCGATAGCGGCCGATTTACCACCCAGCTCCATCACAGATGGTGTGGCGCGTTGCGCTGAATCTTTCAGTATGCGTTGGCCGGTCGGCACAGAACCTGTAAAGACAATTTGATCAACGTCTTGATGCTGCACCAAATGACTGCCAACGACTGAGCCTTTGCCACATAGCAAGTTAATCGTGCCTTTTGGGAAGCCCGCTTTTTCAATCGCTTTAATCAACAACGTCATAGCGAGTGGGGAAATCTCTGGCGATTTGATCACCACTGCGTTACCAGCAGCTAATGCAGGTGCTAATGAGCGTGCACAAATAGAAACTGGGAAATTCCACGGCACAATCTGCACTGACACACCAAACGGCACATATTGGGTGAAATCGACATAATCTTTACCCAATGGAATTGACGTGCCTTCCAGCTTGTCGGCCATGCCAGCGTAGTATTCGAAGTAACGTGCCGATTCTAAAAACTCATCTTTGGCATCTTGCAAAGATTTCCCATTTTCACGGCAGGCAACTAACCCACCTTCATCAACCATTTCACGAATAGCCGCGGAGGCTTTTAACATCCACTCGGTTCTGACGGCTGGACGAACGTCCGAAAGAAGACCTTGCTTGACCACTCGACGTGCCGCTGCCATTGCGCGGTCGGCATCGGTGATAGTGGCTTCTGCAATCGTCGCATACGCTTCGGCTGTGCCAGGGTTAATGACGGTCAGCGCTTGCTCTGAATCGCACCACTCACCATCAATATAATTAAGGTAATGCATCATATTACTGCTCCAGTGCCGCTTTCACTTGCTTTGCCAACCAGGTTTGAAAGAAATGCGTCGGAACATCCATTTCTGGTGAGAACACACCACCACCAAAGCCAGGTGAGTAACGACCTTCCTGCATGCCCTCGACCGCTCCAATATCTTCGCCGAATACGACTCGCCATGACTCAACGGTAGCAGTACGGCACGCAGCGAACTCATCTTTCGTTGCTTCATCACCCACATAGAAAACACGTAGGTGCTCAACACTTTTATTCGCAGTGATTGGTTCAATCATCATTGCAAAGGCATGATCGGCTTGAATACCAAGCAACACGTTTGGAAAGAGTGCAACATATTCTGCATGACGCAGTTTATCTTCTGGCCAGCTTGGAAATTTAGGTAAGTGTGTTCCTGCAGTATCAGAGAGGTTGTATGCGAGACTACCTTGGCCAGCAAAACGCTCTGCAAACATGATGTTGTAGTGATCCTCTAGGCGAGAATAACTGTTCAAACTCGGATGCACCCAAGGTAAGTGGTAAGCTTCACAGTAGTTTTCTACGGCAAGCTTCCAGTTACTTTTCACTTCTATCTCTAAGTTGCCACCCATGTTCACGCGGCGAAGAAGCCCTAATCCTTCTTCACCTAAGAATTGCTGCCAACGTTGCTCTAGCGGCGCGATATGCTCTTCAAAGCTTTCTGCATTGCCCGATAAGTTGACGAATACCATGTCCATCCAAACGGCTGAACGAAGTGGCTTAAGGCCGTGCTTTTCACACTTAAATCGGTCATCTTTGTGTTTTGCGATACCACCGATGTGTGGTGTGCCTTTTAGATTGCCGTCAAGATCGTACGTCCATGAATGGTAAGGACAGCGAATCATGCCTTGAACTTCGCCTGCCTCATGAACCAGCTTCATACCTCGGTGGCTACACACGTTGTGGAAGACTTGGACTTCACCTTGACGATTTCTCATCATGAGTAGTGGAAGATTCATGAAATCAAGTGGCATTACATAACCATTTCTAAGCAGGTCTGATGCAAAACCAATACATACCCAAGTGTTACCAAACACCTGATCACGCTCAAAAGTAAAATACTCTTCGCTGGTGTAGGCCTGATTCGGCATTCCTGTTGCTTCACTGATTGGGTTCAGTACATTATCAACAAGTTCAACAGGAATAATGGTTTGGTTGACATTGCTCATATTCTTATCTCCGAGAGTCGAGTTGCATCCAGTGCGTACAACATCGTGTTGTGTTAGTGGAGATAATTTTGATTAACAACCCGGCAACAAACAAACGACTTTTTCGCCGGGCTTGGATGAGTTTTTGTCATTCATGCATTGATCTCGAACAAAAAAATAACCTTTTAATTAACAATGATCTTCTTGTCATGATTAATACTCATTAACCGATGAGTATTAATCAGTTGAAACACAAAAGCCCTCTCTCTACTCTCTTTCAAAAATTAACAATAACGCAACAAACAATAACGTTAAAACAAACGCACTGTGAGGGATGCCTATGAGAGCAACATCTGGGATATTGAAAGGACTCAATCCGACTGTGACAATCGCATCAAAGATCGTCGTTATCGGTTTTGTACTTTTCTGCGCCATTCTCGCCAATCAAGCGGGCCAATACTTCGAAACGATTTCCGGCATTTTGCTACAGAATATGAAGTGGTTTTACATCGGACTTGTTTCACTCGTTGTCGGTTTTCTTCTTTACCTTATGGTTAGTCGATATGGGCATATTCGTTTGAGTAAAGATGACGAAAAACCAGAGTTTAGTTATTTGTCTTGGGTATCCATGCTTTTTTCCGGAGGCATGGGGATAGGCTTAATTTTCTGGTCGGTCGCCGAACCGATGTGGCATTACGCTGACAACCCATTTACTCAAGGCCTGACCAATGAAGCCGCAACAACATCAATGAAACTGACATTCTTTCACTGGGGTCTACATCCTTGGTCTGTCTTTATCATTGTTGCACTCGCATTAGCTTACTTTTCCTACCGTAAAGATCTGCCTTTTACCCTACGCTCTATCTTGTACCCTTTGATTGGTGATCGTATTTATGGGCCTATCGGGCACACGGTTGATATCCTAACAGTCGCGGTGACTGCTTTCGGTATCTCTCAAACCTTGGGGATGGGAGTTATCCAAATAAACTCTGGTTTGAATCAAGCCTTTGGTCTAGAAATTAGTTTGGGGATTCAACTCTTTATTATCGTTTCCCTTTGTACTTGTGCGGTTGCGTCGGTGCTATCTGGTGTAGGAAAAGGTATTCGCCGTTTATCAGAATGGAACATGCTGCTTTCACTCGCACTCGTGCTAGTCGTACTTTACATTGGTCCAACTCGCTATATCTTAAATACGCTACTTGAAAGCACAGGGCTTTATGCACAAAACATTGTCGGTATGAGCTTATGGAGCGATGCACAGAATGACTCTGGCTGGCAAAACTGGTGGACGGCTTATTACTGGCCTTGGTGGATGACTTGGGCACCTTTCGTTGGCATGTTTGTGGCTCGTATCTCTAAAGGACGCACAATACGTGAACTTATCGGCGGTGCTCTCATCGTACCCACGCTGATCACGTTTTTATGGATTTCAGTATTTGGTGGTGCAGCGTTGAAGGTAGAGCAAGACGCTCGTGTTGCTCATCAAGAGCAAGTCACTGCGGCACAAGAAGCCAAACAAACACCACCTGCGGATTTTTCTGGCGGCCCGATTCTTGAAGCGACTAAAGCCGATACGACACGCGCTTTGTTTACGCTATTCGACAATCTAGATACAGGTATGTTTGGTAAACTACTTAGCGTGCTTGCGTGTCTATTACTCGGTACTTATTTCATTACCTCCGCAGACTCGGGTACCTTGGTTCTATGTACCCTCGATGCCGCTGGGCACAGTGAGCCTCCCACCTCTATACGCGTATTGTGGGGGATCATGATCGCAGCCATTGCGGGAGTACTTCTATACGCAGGAGGGTTAAAAGCAATGCAAACGGCCTCCATTATTGCCGGTTTCCCTATCGCCATTTTTATCGCGGTGATGAGCTTAACGCTGTTTCATAGTATTCGACGCGAACCTAAGCCATGGGCAATGCTTCCAGAGCACGTTCACCCAGAGCAAGAGAAACTTGATGGTCCTGTTGAACCGCTTGTTGAAAGCAAAACAGTGGTTTCCGAGCCTATCGCTTCAACATCCTCACTAAAAGATGATTCCACACTCAATCAGGGACCAGTACTAAGTTAGTGCGTCGTTTCATCCAATCAATTAAAACAAAGCGGGAACTGGTACTCCCGCTTTTTAACATGACCAAACTCTGTTATTTTCTCTGCTTATTGATTTAGGCTAAACCTCGATCACCCACCTCATCTGGCAACTGTTGCAAAAGCCACTCTCTAAAACGCTTGACGCTTGCTGGGATTAAACCTCTATTTTTAGGTTCAAGCATAGAAAAATTGGAAGGTGTTGAAAGCACGTGTTCGACTGGCCTAACCAAAGCGCCGCTTTGTAAATAGTCGTCCACTAATGAGCCCCAGGCTAACGCGATGCCCTGACCATTAATTGCCGCTTGTAACAGCATTGGATAGTTATTGATGTTCATGCGATTACGAGGCGAAATATTTGGCAATCCTACACTCGCAAACCACTGCTCCCAATTCACCCAATCTCTTTGAGACTCTTCCAGATAGAGTAACGTTTTATTGAAGATTTCTTCTGGCTCACTAGGCTGGCCGATTTTCTCTAGATAAAGCGGGCTACACACAGGGAATACTTCTTCTGAGAATAGCGTTGTCACGTCCATTTCCGCAGGTGGAGTGCGACAATAAAACAAGGCGATATCGCAATCTAATCGGCGTAAGTCCAACACATTATCTGAGGCCAATATCCTTATATCGATGTCATCATGTTCATTTTGAAATTGAGCAACCTTAGGCAACAACCACAAGGCTGCCATTGCATTTGTCGTCGCAACCGTGATCTTTTGTTCGCCCTGCCACTTCTTCACTTCACCCGTGATTTGAGCAATATCGAGCAAAGATTGGCTGACAGCTTGATAATATTGAAGACCTGTAGGCGTTAAATTAATGCTTCGATTGGCTCGCGTGAACATAGCCTTGCCTAAGTATTCTTCTAATTGTCTAATTTGGCGACTGATAGCACCTTGGGTCACGTTTAGCTCGTCAGCGGCTAATGTAAAACTCAAGTGCCGCGCCGACGCTTCAAACGCAACGAGGCTATTTAAAGGTGGGAGGGGTTTGATTTTCATGTATCTTCCAGTAAGGCAGTATTGTAATTATTTTTATTCCCGGCAATCTTATGTTGCACGTGGATAATGCCATTCTGGACAACACCCCAAAAACGACAATTTATAAATGATAAAAAATAGAGATGAATCATAAATTGTTGTGAGAGAGACTGCCGTATACAGTTTCGTGGCTACAACGAGCACAAAAAGAGGAGCAGTTACTCCTCTTTTGCCTAGCCTTTTGCTCACTTTCTTCGAGTTAGCCCATTTACCCTATTGCCAATTTAGTGCTCGCGTAACGCGCTTTTTTCTTTCTTGGACTGGCTAAGAAGTACGCCAAAGTAAGGGGGCCTAATCGTCCCATAAACATCATGAAGATGATCACTAACTCACCCGGTTCGGATAAACTGCCCGTTAAGCCTCGCGACAAACCAACCGTACCCAGTGCCGAGACTGCTTCGAACATAATGTCTAACATAGACGCTTTCTCTGTCAGTAACAGCGTGAATATGGCAAACCAAGTCACGCCCACCGAGATCAGAGTCAGCGCCAATGCCTTGCTGATGGTCTCTTTGGGAATCTTGCGTTGAAAGGCATAGGTTGCTTCATCGCGACGCAAATAGCTGTAAGTCGCCAAGACTAACACTATAAATGTCACAACTTTAATGCCACTTGCCGTACTCAATGATCCACCGCCGATAAACATCAACACCAGAATGATCGCCGTTGTGGCATCTTCCAACTGATCGATAGCTAAAGTGTTGAACCCTGCCGTTCTTGGCGTCACCGCTTGAAACCACGATGCCCACCATTTCCCTGCTTCGCTCAACGGGGCAAGCGTGTTGGGGTTGTCATATTCAATCAGATAAATCGCGATAAGTGCCACCACGTTAATGATCATCGTGCCTAAGATCATCATTCGACTGTAAACGGTGAGTCGATGCCAACGGCGATTGCGTTTTAAGTCAATCCAAACCGAGAAGCCTAAACCACCAATAATGAACAAACTGGTAATGGTGAAGTTAACGACCGGGTCGTCCACGTAAGGCATTAAGCTATCGGCACTCAACGCAAAACCTGCATTGTTAAACGCACTGATGGTGTAGAAGAAACCATGGAACAAACTGGTTTCCCAGCCCAGCTCTTCACTCCAATAAACGCTCAAAATAGTGAAACCAATAAGTTCAACGAGCAGAGCGAACATCAATACAGATTTAGCGGTGGCAATGAGTGTCGATGAATCAGTCTGGTTGAACGCCTCTCTCGCGACTGCTCGCTCCAAAAAGCCAATTTTTCCGCCCAGAGCCAGCAAGGTCACGATAGCAAACGTCATCAAACCTAGGCCACCACATTGAATCAGGAAAGCAATAACCACTTGCCCAAAAGGCGTAAACGCCGTGCCCGTGTCTACCACAACTAATCCCGTCACCGTAATGGCCGATGTCGCAGTAAACAGGCTTTGAATCCAAGTGATGGGCTCTGTGGTGGCAATCGGCAGTTTGAGTAAGACCGTGCCGAGCATGATCAAGCACGCAAAGCTGAGGCTAAGTATTAATGGCGGTGCGCCCAACAATTTTTTGCCCGCTTTGGGTTTTCGCTCGATTGGGATAACAGAGGGATGCCACAAAACCATGTTACACCAACCTTGGAGCGACGTATTTCAGCTCAGCGCGACTACCGCAAAGCAACAGCGTGTCGAACTCATTAAGCACAAACTCATCATTGATATTGGTGTAGACGGCTTCTTCGCGCTTCACCAAGATAGGCTGAATGTTGTAACTGCCTCGGCTGATCAACTTAGAAAGCGGCGTATCGTGCAGATTGGATTTAACGTGGATTTCCACCACATACAAACCATGCCCCATTTCCAAATAGTTGTTCACCATCGGATAGTTGAGTGCCTGCGCGACTCTTACGCCCATCTCCTCTTCCGGATGAATAATGCGTTGTACACCAAGCTTAGACACGATGGTGTGGTGTGCTTTGGTGCTCGCTTTGACCCAAATAGATTTCACACCCAGATTTTTCAGCGCCAGCGTACACAACAAACTGGCTTGCATGTCTTCGCCAATCGCCACCAACACCACATCACTGTTCGCTAACGCTAACTCTCTGAGTGCACCTTCGTCTGTTGCGTCACATATGACCGCTTGCGTTAACTCTTCGACGTATTTCTCGACGATTTTCGGGTCGCTATCCACCCCCGTTACGGTGTGTCCAAGATGAATAAGTTCTAAGCTAGCGGCAACGCCAAATCGCCCTAAACCAATTACTGTAAAGTGAGCCATATCAATCCCTAACTGTGTTTTATGTATAGAAAATGCTAATGCGCTAAGGGCTAGGCTGATTTTCCGTCACGAAAAATAGGCAACACGAATCCTGTTCGAGTGCCGATAACCAGCACTAAACCTTGGCATTAACGTTGATTAAATTTGGAATTTAGTGGTGCTTGGACGTCTCAAGCACTAAACGATAACCCAGCCCCGGCTCGGTTTTTAATAGCCGCTGTTCGTCAGCACTATCGTTCAGTTTTTTGCGTAGTTGACTCACTAACACGCGTAAGTAGTGAGTGTCTTCGACATGACTTTTTCCCCAAATCACCGCTAGCAAATGAGTTTGCTCAATGAGTTTTCCCGGCTTGAGAATCAACTGTTCAATGAAAGAAAATTCTTTCTTGGTGAGTGGAATTTCCCTCTGATCCAACCAAAATTGGTGGGTGCTTTTGATGATTTTGACTCGGCCAGCCACCAGCTCATCAGCGATGGATTTCTCATCCACCAAATCTCGAACCAGCACTTTGATGCGCGCGATGAGCTCTTTTACGCCAAAAGGCTTGCTTAAGTAATCATTCGCGCCCGCTTCTAAAAGGCGGATTTTTTCCTCTTCTTGATCGCGAGCTGTCAGCACTAGCACTGGCGTTTTATACGTCTGACGAAGCGTCGTGAGAAACTCCGTCCCATCGCCGTCGGGCAAGCCTAAATCTAGCAGAATGACGTGCGGCGAATGTGCTTCGAAACACGCTTTGGCTTCTGCAATGGTACTCGCGCCAATGTAATCAAACCCTTCAGCAGACAGCGAAATTCGAATAAAGGTATGAATGCGAGGCTCATCGTCCACGACTAAAACTTTGTAACTCACGCCTGCTCTGCTCCTTGATTGAGTGGAAGTAGAATGCGGATCAGCGTCCCTTCTGATACTGGCATAGATTGAATCTCTCCTTGGTGTGCGATGATGATGCCTTTGGCAACCGCGAGTCCCATTCCGGTGCCTGAATCGGCCGATTTGTTGTTCGCGCCGGAATAGAAAAGGTTGAATATTTTTTCCGCATCTTCAGCTTTGATGCCAATCCCCATGTCCCGAACATCAATCACGCACGACAAACCCTGCTTAGAAAGTGAAACCTCAACAGATTCATTCTCTGGTGAAAATCGCATGGCATTATCCAGCACATTAAAAATCGCTTGTTCGATGAGCGAACGACTTACTGATAAATAACCAACGGAATCATCCATATTCATGGACACTTTCTCGGTGTAATTCGGCAAACGAGAAACCGCATCCCGCACAATATCTGCAATCAGCTCATCTTTTTTGGTAATTTTTAATGTGCCGTGCTGGAGCTTAGTCGCCTGTAAGAGGTTCTCGATATATTGATGCAAGCGATGGCTTTCTGAAGTCGCACTGTCGAGCAATTCTTTACGCTCTAAGTCATCGAGCTTGGGCATGTACTCGTTGAGTGTGGTCAGTGTTCCAATAATGGTTGCTAGCGGCGTGCGTAGGTCATGGGACACCGATAGCAGGATGCTGTTTTGCAGCTTGGTTTGTTTTAACTCTCCCTGCTGCCGACGATAAAGATCCGCAAAGGTGCTGGTGATAAAAGCCACCACCATAAACACGACTAAATTAAAAATGTCTTCCGGACGAAACATCTGCAAAGAGTAACGAGGCGTCGTGAAAAAGAAGTTGAAGCTCAACGCTTCGACCACCGCCGCCGCATAAGCGAATCGCGAGTTGCATTGAAACGCCACTACCACGACCGCTAACTGTAAAATCAGCAGGACTGCGGCTGTAGAGCCAAACAGTTGGTCTAACAGCCATGAGACGACAACCGCACCAACAATCACGGTAGTAGAAAAGAGAAAGGTGTTATCTCGCCATTGAACAAACATAAAATACATCAACCAAAATTCGATGTAGAAAACTTTAGCAAAAGCCCATTCGGAGTTCGCGTAAAAAAAGCGTAAAAAATTCAATAACGACAGTGAGTTATAAACATAATCATCATTAAGTTGGCCTAACTCAATGAATAATCACAAGTTAACGTTGCCCATTAACGCCTACTTACTCGGTATAAACGACAGACACAAAAAAGAGGAGCATTTGCTCCTCTTTCGTGTAGCGTCATATTAGATGACTTGCAGTTGAGCATCACCTTGCTCAGACAAAAATCCGCCGGTTTGATGCTTCCACAACTGAGCGTAAACACCACCCAATTGCAGCAGCTCGTAATGCGAGCCTTGCTCAATGATTTTGCCGTCATCCATTACAATCAAACGATCCATCGCGGCAATCGTTGATAAACGGTGAGCAATCGCAATCACTGTTTTTCCTTCCATCAGAACTTCAAGGTTTTCTTGAATTGCCGATTCTACTTCTGAATCAAGTGCAGACGTTGCTTCATCCATGATCAAAATTGGCGCGTTTTTCAGCAGAACGCGAGCAATCGCCACACGTTGACGCTGACCACCAGACAGCTTCACACCGCGTTCACCCACTTCAACGTCATAGCCAACGTTACCTTGCTCGTCTCGTAGAGATTGAATGAAATCATGAGCATGTGCTTTCTCAGCAGCTGCGATAACGGCATCCATTGAAGCATCTGGATCACCGTAAAGAATGTTCTCTTTAATTGAACGATGCAGCAAAGAGGTGTCTTGCGTGATCATACCGATGTGTTGGCGAAGCGACTCTTGTTCAACTTGAGAAATGTCCTGTCCATCAATACAAATCTTACCGCTATTTACGTCGTAAAAGCGCAGCAACAAGTTGACCAACGTGGATTTACCTGCCCCAGAGCGACCGACAATGCCGACTTTTTCGCCCGGTTTGATAGTCAGATTCAAGTTCTCAAATACTGCCTTCTCATCACTGTAGTTAAAACCTACGTGATCAAAGCAGATCTCACCTTGAGAGATTTGCAAAGGCTTAGCATTTGGTACGTCTTTCACTTCAACATCGTTTGAAATCGTATTAATACCGTCTACTACTGTACCGATGTTTTCAAACAGTGCGCTAACTTCCCACATGATCCACTTCGACATACCTTGTACGCGCAACGCAATACTGATGGCAATCGCAATAGCACCAATTGTTACAGCGTGATCTAGCCATAGATAAACCGAAATGGCACTAATAGACATCAGCAGCAAATAGTTGATGGCATCCACACTAAACAGTAAACAAGTCACCATGCGCATTTGGCGGTAAACCGTCACCAAAAATTGCTTCATGCTGCTTTCTGCGTATTCCAACTCTCGTTGCGAGTGCGCGAATAGCTTTACGGTAGATATGTTGGTGTAAGAATCGACAATGCGCCCAGTCATTACAGAACGAGCATCCGCTTGCTCTGTCGCTACTTGTTTCATTTTAGGGATAAAGTAGAACTGGATAACCGCGTACATTCCTATCCAAATCACAATAGGCAACATTAGCAAACCATCGGCTTCGCCCATCATCCAGAGCATCGAAAGAAAATAAACGCTGATATAAACCAGTACATCCACCAGCTTCATGACCGTTTCTCGTACCGCTAACGCACTTTGCATCACTTTGGTCGCAACTCGGCCTGCAAAGTCACGCTGGAAAAATCCAACCGCTTGTTTTAGCAAGTAACGGTGAATCAACCAACGGATAGACATCGGGTAGTTACCCAATAACGTTTGGTGCATCACCATTGAGTGGACAAAACCGAGAGCTGGCATCACAACCGCCACTAAGAACAGCATCATTAGCATGCGATCACCCTGGTCTTGCCAGAATGTTGCGCGATCTTGATTAGAGAGAATATCGACGAGCTCGCCCATATAACGCAACAGCGTCACCTCTGTAATGGCAATAAGCGCACTGAACACAGCCATAACGAGTAAAGGGGCTTCAAAGCCACGAGTGTAAAAACGACAAAAGCCAAATAGCGTCTTCGGTGGCTTTTCGGTTTCCATCTGGGGAAAGGGTTGGGTCAGTTTTTCAAACCAATTGAACATAACAATGACTTTAGGTACCGCGAATGAATTTGCGAACGTTTTACTATCTTTTGATACAAAAGTCAGTAAAATACCGAAACAAAAGCTCAAATGATAATAATTACAATTAAGCTTAGCGTTAATCATAATTATCGGGAATAGATTTATGCAAAAGAATAACTCACTGACCATCGCTATCCGCAACGCGTTGGTTTGTGCTTTAGCACCTACAGCAGTGGTTGCATTCACAGCACAAGCTCAAGAAGACGTCGTACAAGATGACGTGATTGCCATGGAGACCATAACGGTCACCGCGCAAGCACTTAAAGTAGAAACCCCGGCAGCAGAAACGCCGCGCAGCGTATCTATCATTTCTGAAGATGAACTTCGTGTTCGTGCACCGAAAAAGCTAGATGAAGCATTACGCTACACGTCTGGTGTAACCGCTCAGCCTTATGGCGCAGACAACGACACTGATTGGTTCAAAGTTCGTGGATTTGATGCAGCGACTTACCTAAACGGCAACCGCCTATTCCGCGATGGTTACTACACATGGTTGGTCGAACCTTACGGCCTAGAAAGTGTAGAAGTCGTTAAAGGTCCATCGGCTATTCTGTTTGGTGAATCGGCACCAGGCGGTATCGTGAATGCTGTTCAGAAAAAACCAACGTTTACGCCTCAAGGCGAAGTAAAAGTCGAAGTTGGCAACAACCAACACCAATCCGTAGGTTTTGACATTGCTGACGAAGCAAACGACGCAGGCACTGTGCGCTATCGTTTGGTTGGCTTGATGACAAGCCAAGATGGTGAACTGGACGGCACAAACAACGAGCGTTTCTACCTAGCGCCAAGTGTCGAGTTCGACATTTCTGACCGTACAATGCTGACCGTTTTGGCAACTTACCTTCATGATGACGGTGTACCAACTAACCCATTCTTCCCGGCAGCAGGTACTCTGATTGGTTCTAACTTTGGCAAAATCGATCCTTCGACTAACCTTGGTCAGCCAAACTACGATAAATACGAACGCACGCAGTTTTCTCTAGGTTACTTACTAGAGCACGACATCAATGACACGTGGTCACTCTCGCAAAACCTCAACTACGGTTCGAATGAGTTGTACTTGCGCAGCTCTTACGCGTTCTCAAACAACGATCCAGCGAAAGAAGAGTTAACGCAAGGCATCGTATTCCGTGACGGAAAAAACCAGAGCATCACGTTCGATAACAATGCTGTCGGCAACTGGATGACAGACAACGCAGAGCACACAGTGCTTATCGGTATGGATCTGCAATTCCACAAAACCGATGGCGACGAGCAAGACAACTATGCATTTGGCACTATCAACCCGTGGAACCCAGTTTACGGCAACTTCACCCCTCTTGATCCTGCCAACAACGTGAAACGTGAGATTGAGAAATCTCAAGCAAGTCTCTATTCACAATACCAATTGAAACTGCATGAACAGTGGATTGGTAACATAGGTGCTCGTTACGACTGGGTGAAAACAGAAAACTCTGGCAAGGGCGCTACCGTTGATCAAAGTGAATCTCGTGATGATGGTCAGCTCTCTCTAAGTGCGGGTGTGATGTACCTTGCAAACAATGGCCTGTCACCTTACGCAAACTACTCTCAGTCGTTTGAAGTGATCAGCACTATTGATGCGGCAACCAATGAACTTTACAAACCGCTGGAAGGCGAGCAAGTAGAAGTGGGTGTAAAGTATGAGCCAAGCTTTATGGATGGCTTTATCAACCTTGCATGGTTCGACATCACGCAAAAGAACGCGTTGGTCACTAACCCATCAACATGGATTGCGACACAAACAGGTGAAGTGACATCTCAAGGTATTGAGCTAGAAAGCACGGCGCAGCTAACCGACGATCTAAAACTGATGGCAAGCTACACCTACACTAAAGCGAAAACAGATGAGAGCTTTGGCCAAGGTAAAAAACAAGCCGCACTTATTCCTGAGCATCAAGCGTCTGCATGGGTAGACTACAGCGCCTACAGCCTGATTCCAGGCCTCAATATCGGTACTGGTGTGCGCTACGTAGGTGAGTCAAAAGATAACCCTAAGAGCTCGAACCTAACGGTTCCTTCTGTCACTCTTTGGGATGCGTCAGTCACTTACGACATCACTTCACAGTGGCAAGCACAGCTAAACGTGAACAACATCCTAGATAAAGAGTTTGTTTCAGGTTGCGATTACTGGTGTTACTACGGCCAGTCTCGCTCTGTTATGCTAAACGCAAACTACCGCTGGTAATTGTACTTCTACTCCCCTCTATTGAGGGGAGTTTTCTCCTAAGAGCCATCCATGTTTCAACTGTCTAATATTGAGATCGTGCGAGGTGGACGTCAGATCCTCGGCATCGAACAACTTAACATCCCAACAAATGAGCTAACGGTCGTTTTAGGCCATAACGGTTCAGGTAAGTCGACACTGGTGAACCTGCTTTCTGGTCAAATGCCACCAGATAAAGGCACGGTAACACTAAACGATACTTCCCTTTCATCACTCAAAACCAAAGAGTTGGCAAAACAGATCGCCTATTTGCCACAAAAGCTGCCCTCTTCGGCTGGTTTAACGGTAGAAGAGCTAGTGCGCTTAGGTCGCTTTCCGTGGCGTGGGGCACTTGGTCGTTGGAAAGCTGAAGACAAACAGATCATCACGCAGGCTATGGAACGAACAGGGGTTACACCTTTTGCTCAAGCTTTGGCGGATGACTTATCGGGCGGCGAGCGCCAACGTGCTTGGGTGTCTATGCTACTGGCTCAACAATCGCCAATTTTAATTCTCGATGAGCCAACCTCGGCGCTCGATGTTCACCATCAGTTTCAACTAATGGCGCTGCTGGCAGAACTGAATCGAACCGAGAATGTAGGCATTATCGTGATCCTGCACGATCTGAACTTAGCACTGCGCTACGCCACCCACATTGTTGCGCTCAAAAAAGGTAAGATTGCCTTTGAAGGCAACGCCGACATGTTGTTAGACGAGGCACGCCTTTCTAAACTATATGAGTCACCAATTAAGCTGATTGAACACCCAAGCCCGGCTAACACATTAGCGAGCCAAAAGGTGGCTGTTGTATGCGCATAATAGCTCGTTTACTTACTGTGGTTACACAATCTGCTTTTCTCCTCGCATTTTTTATGACCAATGCACATGCAGTCATCACCGTTACCGATGAATATGGCGAGCATAGTTTTGAGCAAGCGCCTCAACGCGTTGTAGCCTTAAACTGGGACATCTTAGAACAAGTTTTGGCGCTAAACGTAGAACCAATCGCAGCCCCAAATTTACCAGGCTACCGCCAATGGGTCGTCAATCCAACTGCACCAGAGTCAATTGAAGATATTGGAACCCGAGCAGAACCCAACTTAGAAAAAATAGCCAGTTTGAAACCAGATGTCATCCTTGCTGCGTCTCCACAGCAAGACTTGATTCCGTTACTCAAACAAATTGCTCCGGTAATCTATTTACCTAATTTTTCTGAAAATGAGGCCGCAGCTGAAACGGCCATTCGTCACTTTCGTACGCTCAGCAAGCTATTCAATAAAGAGGCACTTGCGGAACAGAAACTGGCAGAATTAGATGCTTCATTTGCGCAGATGCGCCAGCGAATTCGCCACTATTACTCTTCTCCACTCAGCGTTCTTGTGATGCGATTTTCAACTCCGAATACTGTATTACTTGCAACCGAAAACTCCACCACTGACTACGTGGTTAGAAAACTGGGATTACAGGCTCCAATTAAAGAGGACCCACGAGCGTGGGGAGTAAAGCAAGATCGAATCAATCGGCTTCAGGGCCTCAAAAACAGCTACGTTCTCTACGTACAGCCTTTCCCAGAAGAACGAAAACTGAAAGAGTCGCCACTTTGGCAAGCGATGCCGTTTGTAAAGAAGCAGCGGGTAAATTCAGTCAGAGCAGTGTGGGCGTATGGCGGTGCCATGTCTTTGCAATACACCGCTGAAGCGATTACCGACAGTCTAATAGAGTTGGCACCAGAACAATGAGAACGAAACATTATATTGGTTATCTGGCGCTGATTACATTACTTAGCGTCTTTAGCCTACAAATTGATACTAATTTATCACTTTTCGAACAATGGCAATTATTAACAAAACCAGAGGTAGCAACCGAGTTTCGTGATGTATTCTTTACGCAAGCGCAGCTTCCTAGGTTAAGTATGACCCTGCTTGTTGGTGCCATGCTTGGTCTCACCGGCAGCTTAATGCAGCAATTAACGCAGAATAACCTCACCTCGCCGTTGACTCTTGGCACTTCTTCTGGTGCTTGGCTTGCATTAGTCGTGGTAAACATTTGGTTCGTCGATTGGGTCGCCGATTACTCTGCATTAGCCGCAATGGTTGGGGCTTTAGTGGCGTTTGGCCTGATCGTATCAATTGCCGGTGTGCGTAACATGACAGGTTTGCCGCTGGTCGTTTCGGGGATGGTGATCAATATCTTGCTCGGTTCTATCGCCACAGCCATTATTATTTTAAACGCCCAGTTCGCACAGAATATTTTTATGTGGGGAGCCGGAGACCTTTCTCAATACAGCTGGGATTGGTTTGAGTGGTTATTGCCTCGCTGCGCTATCGCAATCGTAATTTTGATCGTCGCACCACGTATTCTGACCTTAATGAAACTAGGACAAGAAGGCGCAGCAGCCCGAGGCTTAGCGGTATTACCCGCGTTTGGTGCGTTAATGGTGATGGGTATTTGGCTGGTATCTGCCTCAATCACCGCAGTTGGCATTATCAGCTTCATCGGATTACTGACACCCAATATTGCCAGAGCGATGGGGGCAAGAACACCGCGCGACGAATTGATCAGCAGCATGCTTTTGGGCGCAATGCTACTAATCATCACAGACTCTGCCGCTATCTCGCTGAGCTTATGGTTAGAGGAAACCATTCCTAGCGGTGTAGCGGCTGCAGCTATTGGCGCTCCCGCTTTAATTTGGTTTACTCGTAAAAAGCTGACGGCAACCGATCAACTTAACCTTTCAATGAGCCAAGGAAAAACGGCGCTTTCTAAACGCGCGGTATGCAGCATTGCGCTATTCAGTCTGGTTGGGATTCTAGCTTACTCATTCGTTACCCATGGTATAAACGGAATTCAATGGTCTGTGCCAGGTGAGTTCCAATGGCAATTGCGTTGGCCGCGAATGTTAACCGCACTTTCTGTCGGTATTGCGCTATCCGTTGCCGGAATCATTTTGCAACGCATTGTTTATAACCCTCTGGCAAGTCCCGATATTCTCGGTGTGTCTTCCGGAGCCACGTTTGCCATTATAACGACAGGAGTCATCGCTGGGTCGCTTCTCTCCGTATTTAGCTGGGGTATCGCTTTTTTCGGAAGTATGTCCGTATTGATGTTATTGCTGATTATCGGTAAACGAAGCCATTTTAATCCATCTAACTTCGTGTTGTCCGGCATCGCACTAACGGCACTATTAGAAGCCCTCGTTCAATTTTCGCTAGCTCAAGGCTCAGGTGACAGTTACAAAATTTTATTGTGGCTAACTGGTTCTATTTATCGAGTCACAGCCGACACCGCACTGATGCTATGTTTGGCCATAATAGTTCTGCTTGCCGCTGTATTCTCGATTTCTCGTTGGCTAACACTAATTTCCATCGGGCGACAATTCTCAAATGCACGAGGGCTTAACCCTACCGTAGCCAATACGCTTATGCTCACCATCGTTGCTTTGTTATGCGCCTTTTCTACCGCTACAGTTGGTCCAATATCTTTTGTTGGCTTGGTCGCTCCCCATATGGCGATGATGTTAGGAGCAAGAAAAGTGAAAGAGCAACTGTGTGTCGGTGCCTTAATTGGCGCAACCCTAATGTTGTGGGCAGATTGGCTAGGACAAATCGCTATTTATCCAAGTCAGGTCGCAGCTGGCACGTTGGTCGCTATTATAGGCAGCACTTACTTCCTATTTTTAATGCTGAAGAGTAAATTCAGCTAAGTTGGGAATATTGTTACAGCCTAAAAATACGCTAAGAAAAACAAACCCCGCTATTTTGATAGCGGGGTTTGAAATTAAAGGCGAAGTACGATGCTCTATTCTTCTCGCACTACAGGAAAACGCTGCTCATAAAGTTCCATAAAGTCCTTACGAATTAAGTGCTCTAAGTGGTTCGCTTTATCGGTTGGGCAGAAAATCATCACGTGCAGAATTTGTTCACCATTAATGTTGCTAGAAATATGCATATGTGGCTCAGAACCAGGAAGGTCAACACCGGCATGTTTTTCAATCATCGCATTGTAACGATGTGCAACATCAGCAAAGTAACTGCAATGTTCTTCAATTTTATCAGTTAAAATCGGTAGCAGTGGATACAAATTGACGAAGTCTTTCACCACTACAGAAAAGTTGTGGTAAACGTACCGCTTCATGAAGTTGAGGTTCTTTACTGGATAGGTAAAGAACATACTATTAGGCAATGTCGCTGTTTTGCCGGTGTAATGATATTGCCCATGATGCAGGTCGATCTCTTGAATCACCGTCGCCATCATATTGTGCTCAATCACTTCACCGCATAACTTCCCGACCTCAATCCAGTCCCCAACGCGAAAAGAACGTGAACTTGCTCTTTGAATCGAACCCGTAAAACACAAAATGATTTCTTTGGATGCCACTACAATGGCAACGGCAATCGCCGTTACACTCAGAGCAAACTCGTTAATTTCTGATTGCCATAAAATAAATAAAATCAGTAATGTAACAGCAAAGGTGCCATTTTTAGTTCTGGACATCCAACTACGCTGATCTTCTGAGAGAAAAGCGTGATCACCACGAATCATCGATAAAATTGCACGACGAATTAACCACATAATCGCAAAGATCAGTGCGGTAAAAATCAATTTATGAGTGAGAAGAAAATCGACAACTAACTGCACTTTCTCCATTCCACGGCTCCCTCGAATAAAAATACGGCCCAGTAACAGCTAACGATAACAAATTATTTTGTCTGTTGTCCGTGCTCACTCAAGTCTTTTTGAAATTACTCCTCTCTGAAGGCGCGATTCATGCTTTCTGTAATTGGCTTTATTAGGTAGCTCAATGGCGTTCGTGGCTCAGATAAAATAAGCACTTCGGCATTCATACCTGAGGTTAAACGATGTTTTGTCACATCTTCCGGTGAAATTGCAATTCTAGCGAGATAAAAATCTTCTTGGTTTTCTTGCGAGAGCTTATCGGCAGAAATCGTCAGCACTGTACCGTCTAAAGGTGCCAACGTCCGTGCATTCAGAGCGGTCAGACGAACATGCGCTTGCTGGCCTGGATTCACTAAATCAATATCCTGAGGATTAACACGAGCCTCGACTAACAACTTATCGTCTTGCGGGACCAGTTCTAGTAACGTTTCACCCGACCCAATCACACCTTTTTCGGTAAACACTTGCATGTTGACTACGCGACCAGAAATAGGTGCGTTGATCGTTGTTCTTGCGACAATATCTTGAGCGGAGCGATATTCTTCCCGAATTGCGACAATTTCCGTTTTGGTATTTCGTAGTTCCTCGACAATCTCATTCAGCCTTTCAAGCTTCAACTCTTCAATTTGCGCTAGGTTCTCATCTAACCTTTTTCTAACGGTGAGCGATTGCCTGTCTAACTGGCTTAAGGTACTTCTCACCTCCGCTGCTAAGCGCTTGAGTTGAAGTAAAGTAGATTTTCCCGAGAAACCTTTTTGCACCAAGGCTTGGTTGCTGTCTATTTCTTCAGCAATAAAGTTGAGTCGTTCCGTCTCAATCACTTTGGTTTGCTGAAGGTTTTCAAGCTCTAAATTTGCTCCAGAAATACTCTGCTCAATGATACTCAGTTTACTATCAAAGAATCGCTTTCTCGCTTCAAAGATCTTGTTTTGAACCAGTTGTGCTTCTTGTACGATATCGACACGGGGAATGCTTTCAAGATCATCAGACCATACAATCGTTGGAAGCTCGTCAAGCTCCGCACTTAAACGGTTTTCCTTTGCTAGAGTATGGATAAAACGACCACTTAACGAGTCCAACTTAGCCATAGCTTGACGCTTAGAAAGTTGAATTAATAACTGACCTTTTTCGACTAAATCCCCCTCCTGTACATATAGCTTTTCAATAATACCGCCTTCTAAATGCTGAATTTCTTGTCGCTTAGTGAGAACTGACAAATCACCATAAGCAATCGCTGCACTTTCTAATTTGGCTGTTGCAGCCCAGTAGCCAAGACCTCCAAGAAAAACACTTAAGGTCACCACACCAAGTAAAATTGGTTTTCGAAAGCTTAGTCTCGCTTTGGGGCTAAAACGATATACGATCTCGGTAGAACTCTGATTAACGGTTGGCAGTTGATTGCTCATTTCTTACCCTTGGGATATCTGTTCTTTCTTCGCCCATCAAACGTTTTAATACTTCATCTTTAGCGCCGTATAACTTGACTCGGCCGTCAGCCAAATACAACAGCCTATCCATTTGTCGTAACGTACTCGGATTGTGGGCAATGACGATAATCGTTGTACTCTGTGCTTTTAAATGGGCAATCAAACGTTGATACGCAGCCTCTCCCTCACCATCGAGGTTGGCATTCGCTTCATCGAAAATCACAATAGATGGGTCGCCATAAACGGCTCTTGCAAGAGCGATTCTCTGCCTTTCCCCCCCAGATAAACCACGGCCATTTTCACCAATAATGCAATCATAGCCTTTGTTTTTCTTGAGTATTAATTCATGACATCCTGCTAGTTGCGCCGCCTTGATGACTTTAGCGGGGTCTTCTTCTTTAAAGCGCGCGATGTTCTCTCGAATTGTGCCAGGAAATAACTCCACCTCTTGAGCGAGATACCCAAAATGCACGCCGCGATCTTCAGATGCCCATACGGAGACTTCCATACCATCAAGAGTCACTTTACCCGCTAATGGCTTAACCGTACCTAATAGCAGCCGAGCAAACGTCGATTTACCCGTACCAGAAGGGCCAATCACCCCAACAGCAACACCCGGAGGAATCGATAAGCTGAGCGATGAGAGCACTGGTTCAGTTGCTCCAGGGTGGCGATAGGCCAGTCCGGAAAGCTCATAGTGTCCTTTTGGTTTAGGCAGTGGCATATCTGATTCATCTTGGCGCACGATCGCATCGATTTCTTTCAACCTTTTATAGGCGCCTTTAGCAGACATCGCGCTTCGCCACGTGCCTATCGCCTGCTCCATCGGCGATAATGCCCGACTCATTAATATGGAGCTCGCGATCATCGCCCCTGCCGTTATCTCATGTTGGATAACTAACCATGCACCACCTCCCAGTAAAAATATCTGTAATGAGCCACGCACAAACTTAGAAAAGTTAGCCATGTAGATAGACTTACCTGCAACTCGCTCTTCAAGCACATTCACTTCGCTCACGCGCGACTGCCACTTCTCTAAAAATGCATTCATCATCCCCATTGCGAGAATTGAATTGGAGTTTTGCGTGGCTAATTCTGCGTTGTTGATATGAGAAATCGCTCTGACTTCGCTCTCTTGCATTGTTTTACGCGTCATTAGCTCATTAAGTAGACCTAGGCTAAACAATACGATAGATCCAAGTAACGCGATGTGACCTAATATCGGGTGCAATAAATACACAAATAAAATAAACAGCGGTGTCCAGGGCGCATCCAACAGTGGGTAAGGTGCTTGACTGCTCAAAAAGCTTTTGATGTTCTGAATGTCTCTCAGAGTTTGCGAGGTATAACTCTTCCCGGTATGTGATTGATATTGAATCGTGCGCTTGAGCATGAAAGCGGAGAGTTTTGTGTCCATCCAATAACCAAAAGATTTACTCATTTGTGCTCGTGCAATGTCGATGATGGACATGGTTAACAACGCGACAATTACGATGACAGTGAGCAAGAATAAAGTATCGGTTGAGTAGGAAGATATCACTCGGTTGTACACTTGAAGCATGTACAACGGAATCGAGAGAACCAATAAGTTGATAAAAAGGCTAAAAACGATCAGCAAGCCCGCAAGCGTGCATAGTTTTTGTTTCACTTCTTTGAAAACCGTTTTTTGCACGACTACTTCCGTTTAACGTGAAAATTGTAGGCGCCAGAAATACTAGCGCCTAGCTTAAGGTAACCTCAAATCGCTCTAGAGTGTCCGATTAGTTCACCTCAGCATGGCAGAGCCACGCAAACTAATTCACATCCAGAGTTATTTTCAGTCGTTTAGATTACGAACAGATCAGCACCATAGGTGTTGATGTCAGTTTCAGTCACGCCAATAAGTTTCACTGTTAGATCAGCCCCATCGGTAAACACTGCATTCCCAACTGCATCGTAGCTAAAGCTTAAATCACCAAAGTCTGTGACAGAGTCGCTAATGATGTGCAAAGAGTCTTCACCAATGGTGAAATCAACAACTTTGGCTTCGCCATGGCCACCAAACTTATCCGTGAACACAAACTTATCGCCATTGCTGCCGCCAACTAAAACGTTGTCACCAGAACCAGCAACAAGAATATCTTCACCGACACCACCATTTAATTTATTGTCACCCAGCAAACCCAACAGCAAGTCATTACCGGTACCACCGCCGAGGTAGTCGTTTCCTGTACCAGCCCTAAGGATGTCATCTCCAGCACCACCAGTTAGGCGATCGTCGCCGTCGCCGCCGATCACATAATCATTACCGCCACCGCCAACAAACGAGTCATTACCACCAAAACCGATAAACAAATCATCGCCGCCATCGAAATCAGCAAATTGGTTATTTACACCTGCATCGCCTAAATACGTGTCATTGTCACTTGCGCTCATTTTTATTCCCTCTTAGCTTATTAATTGAATAGACCTTCTGTTCCACGTCTGACTAGATTCGTCACGACATGAGAAGTCTAATAGTCAACTGAATAGGAATAAGTTTGAATATGGGATGATATTTCAGACTGACATTTTAATAATAAATATAAAATTTAGTACTTTATAGAGTATTTTCTTTTTATTACAGCAAGTTAATACTAGTACTACAGGTTTCTCTTAGCCCAACTTGTAGCTTGCGTACGGTTCTTTACTTCTAACTTTCTAAAAATATTGTATAGATGTGATTTAATAGTATGCTCGCTGATAAATAAAGAATCAGCGATTTCCATATTTGAACCACCTTCTTTCAACATTTTTAAAACCTGAACTTCACGCCGAGTAAGCTCAACCTCAATAGCAGGTTCGATAATGCTATTTACTTCTCTGCCTCGATAATAATTTACTAGCTGATCAAGTAATCTTCGAGACAGCCAATTATCCCCTTTTATTATTGCTTTTAATCCCTGACAAACCTTGTCCATTGAATCTCCTGGACCAAATATACCTTTTACATGAGGCCAAGAAGCGAGTTCTTCTGTGTCTAAGTCATAACCTAGATTAAGCATTATAGTTCCTAGCACTTTATTACTATCTTTTAAATAAACTAAAGTTTCGGAAGGAATCTCAACTGAAAAATCAACAAGCAAAAAGTAGCGTTCCGGAATGAGTTCATGATAACTAGGGTTTTTAGTATCAATGATCGTTATTTTAGTTTCTGTATTTTTAGAAAGCATTTCCTTAAAGTTTTCACTCTGTAAACTTTGTTGAGTGAGCATTAGGATTTCAGGCTTTTCCATATACTGTTCCATAATGTTTCTCATACTTTCAGTGACTTAACATTCTTAAATTAGTAGTTAATCGTCAGCACTTAGTTTGATATGTAAGTGCTAGTTCACAGAGTAAAGTTATTTGCTACTTTTTTAAATTCTAAAGTTATTAAAAAGAGAACCAAAAAAAGTGTTTCTCATAAAAGAAACACTTTTAACACATTCAGGTCACAGAAATTATTAAGAGTTTACTAAATTAGGCAACCTAATATTGCAATAGCATTACACCGTTAACGAGTTGTCTGAAATATTTTCCTTTGCCCAAATAAGTGCTTGAACTCTATTTTTCACATCAATCTTCTTGAAAATATTATGTAAATGCGTTTTTACCGTATTCTCGCTGACAAATAATTGTTCGGCGATTTGTTGATTGGACGCCCCCATGGAAAGAAAGGTAATTATTTGTTGCTCTCGTTTGGTCAGAATAGCCGAAACATTCTTATTTATAGGTTTGCAATGTCGACGAAGGTAAGTAATGTACTGCTGAGAAAACTTACGGCTGAACCACATATCTCCTTGAAGCACCTTACCAATACCAACTTGCAACGTTTTTATATCATCAGAGGTATAGAAAATACCGGCCAAAGTACGCCAAGCAAAGAGGTCTTCTGTCGATATGGATTGCTCACAATTAATTAAGATTTCAAGCGTGTTTTTCTGCTTGGCCGCTTTAAACTCCGCATAACGGCGAAAAATTTCATCCGTGATCACGCTGCAATCAACAATAATGGCTGATGCAAGAGATTCATGTAACACTCCGTGAATCAGATTATCTGGCGTGATTAGAGCAACACTAATACCGAGTTTGGTCTCCAATACATCTTTCAACAGAGATGACTGTAGACTTCCCTCCGTGATTAAAATAACGTTTCTTTTTTTTTGCTGCTCCATCCTGATCGCATTCCCTTGGTCGTTTTTATTGAAATACGCAATAGATTTAGATAGAGCGGTAGTATTGTCAAGTATGAAAATCACTAGTACTAATTAATAACTCATTGAAGTGTCAATAATTTTTAAGTGGCAAGTATGTGAGAGGTATTAGCATTTTTCAGACATTAAAAAAGGGAGTATAAACTCCCTTTTTGTGTTTGAGCAGGTGATTTAATCACGCACGTTAGAGGCAAAACACCACCTAACTTAGTGGATTGGAACTGCGTTTTTTTGGTTAAACTTACCAAAGTGTTGTTCTAACACTTCTGGCGTCAGCTTACCTTCCGCTTCCAGCTTTTTCAGCTCAGCGACGATCGCTTTTTGCTCTTCTAGCGACGGCAGTTTTACTTCTGGCTCCTGAGCGGTTTCTTGAGAAATTTGCTCTAGTTCTTTTTCGAAGTCATTCATAGTACTTACCTAAAATTAATGATTGAACTTTTAAACTTCGCCTATTCTATCCAACTCTATAACTTGAAGCTACCAACCATCTTGTCCAAACGAGAAGAGAGCGCTTGAAGATCGCGACTTGCATCCGCCAACTCTTCTGCTGTCGCGGTTGTCATTTCATTTATCGCGTTGATTTCTTCGATATTTTGATTAATGGTATGCACCACCGTGGATTGCTCTTCCGTCGCCGTTGCAACCTGTGTATTACGATCAGAGATGTCGGTGATTCGTTCAGAAATACTGATTAATACCTCGACTGCTTCATCGGTAGAAGTAACCCCTTCTATGGTGACCGCTTTGCCCGCTTCCATAGCACTTACCGCGTCTTGTGCGTCACTTTGAAGCTGATTGATCATGCGCTGAATCTCTTCTGTAGAATCGGCCGTGCGTGAAGCTAGGTTTCTTACCTCATCAGCAACAACCGCAAAACCACGTCCCTGCTCACCAGCACGAGCAGCCTCAATTGCAGCGTTTAGCGCAAGTAAATTCGTTTGCTCAGAGATGTCACGAATTACCCCCAGAATCGAGCCAATATCTTTGGTTGTCGATGCCAACTGCGTAACAACAATATTGGTTGTTTCAACATCATCGGCTAGGCGGCTGATCACCTCTTTTGCTTTCATCACAACTTCTCGACCAGTTTGAGTGTTATCTGAAGCCTGATTTGCCGTATCAGCAGCGGTAGCAGCGTTCGATGCAATTTCACTGATGGTCGCACCCATTTGGTTGATAGCTGCAACTACTTGAATGGTTTGATCACGCTGCTCTTGGCTGTTGTCGTGTGTGGATGTTGCTTTCGTTGACACACTTTCTGCCGCTTGACTTAATGAGCCACTGGTTAAAGCAACCTCTTTCATCGTGGCATGAATCTTCTCAATAAATCCATTAAAGCCTTTTGAAAGCTGAGCAATTTCATCATTACCCTTAATTTCAATACGCTGCGCCAAATCGCCTTCACCTTGCCCAAGGTCGGTAAAACGATCGGCAATCAGTCGGATTGGTTTCGTAATGCTGTTTGCTAACCATACGCCCATGAGGATGAATACAACGGCAACAATGATGGTCGTAAACAGCATTTTTTTAGCTGTCGCATTCAGGTCTGCGAATACTTCATCAACGGGAACCACGCCAATAACAAACCAGTTCATTGAAGGAACATACAAACTAGAAACAAAAGTATCCTGCCCTTCAAACTCCACATTAATTAGGTTGAAGCTATTTTTGTTCAACAGCGCACTTGCGTCACTACCAAATAGTTTAGTGATAGAAGTTTGGTTCTTACCTTGTTGGCGGTGTATTTGAATCTGGCCTTGTTCATTAGTGAGGAACACGTAACCCGTATCTTCAATTTTAAACCCATTGAGCAAAGTAACCATGTCTCCCATAGATTTAGAGAGACCTGACATTGATGTACCATTAAGATCTTGGAAATTGGCAAACATTTTCACTTCGCCATTTGCCTCTTGGAACACACTCACGGACGTTTCTTGACCAGACGACGTAAATCCAAAGAACCAAGCATCTTGCGTTCGGTTAAGTTGACGTAAGAATCCGTTTTGATTCCAGTAATATGCCGTTTGACGATTCGCTACCGACGCATCATTAAGACCATACTGTGATTTAACGTTATTGAGCTGCTGAACCAACTGAACTTCTACTGACGGATCACGGTCTGTATTAGATAGGGCTTCAACAATAAATTCGTTTGTAGCCAGCTGTTTTGCCGCTTGTTGCATTTCGACAACTTCGCGGTCAATTTCGGTATTGATTTGCTGCAACATCGCAGGTAGCTCGATGTCAATAAGACGATGGCTCAATACATCTCTCGCATGACGCTGAGCCATAACACCAACAATGATTGTTGATGCTAGAACAGCAAACGTAATGCCAAGTACAACCTTCTGTTTGATGCTCAAGGAATGAAGTTTCAACATATTCGGACCTTTTAAAAGAATCACTTGTTATTGGCCCCACAAGGGGAATCAGGTGCATATCTCATGACACGCACACCACGGAATCTTTATCGGCTCATATGTACAAAACTAGAGGCATTTCTCATTATATTATGAAAAATAAATGTAACACACTGTCAAATAAGCACTTTCAGAGATAGCACGTACTTGCAATTCTCTGTAGCGTCCCAATATTGAAAAGATAAATTGCAATAGAGCGTTGGAACTTTTTTCACATGGAAAATGACCAATACTCAACACGAAAATCACATGGATACCGAGAGTCCAAAGCATGCATAAATCTAACTTCGAAACTCTTCAGCAATACTTAGAGTCGCAGATCATCGGACAGCAAGATCTGGTAAAGCAACTGCTTGTTGCGCTTCTTGCGGATGGGCATATTTTAGTTGAAGGCCCTCCTGGGTTAGCAAAAACCCGTGCAGTAAAATCACTCTCAGACTGTGTTGAAGGCGACTTCCACCGCATTCAGTTCACCCCTGATTTGCTGCCAGCCGATTTAACCGGCACCGATATCTTCCGTCCCGAAACCGGAGAATTCACTTTCCAATCAGGTCCTATCTTCAACTCGCTTATTCTTGCGGATGAGATAAACCGTGCGCCAGCCAAAGTACAAGCGGCAATGCTTGAAGCAATGGCAGAGAAACAAGTCACAGCAGGTCGTCATACCTACCCGCTGCCAGAGTTGTTTTTGGTTATGGCAACTCAAAACCCGATAGAGCAAGAAGGGACCTACCCCCTTCCTGAAGCGCAGCTAGACCGCTTTTTATTGCATTTAGAAGTGGAATACCCAGATGCGGAGCATGAGCTATCTATCTTGCGTATTAACCGCGGAGAAGCAAAAGGCGAAGCAAAGGTTGAACGCCCAATGTTAAGCCAACAAGATATATTCACCGCACGTAAAGAAGTGTTGGATATTCATATGGCGGAAACGATAGAGCAGTACATCGTCCGTTTAGTTATGGCGACACGTCAAGCCAACGAATATGACACTGAGTTGGACAAGTGGTTGTCAATGGGTGTGAGTCCGCGTGCCACCATCGCTCTTGATCGCTGTGCACGTGCGCACGCTTGGCTTGCTGGTCGTGATTTTGTCTCTCCGGAAGATGTTCAAACCATGGCTTATCCGGTACTGCGCCACCGTTTATTGTTGAGTTACCACGCTCAAGCGGAAGGCATTACGGCAAACCAGGTCATCGATAAACTGCTAAACCTTGTTGGCAGTGCATAAACAGGTGAGTGATATGTCCGCTACACATTCATTACCACCTCATGCGAATGGGGTGACATTAACCCTTGAAGAGCTGCTCCAATATCGCACTCAATCTGTACGTTGGTTACCACCAGCACAGAGTCTCTGGTCGCAGATGAGTGGTAACCATACCAGTCGCCAAAAAGGGCGAGGTATGGATTTTATGGAGGTGCGCCAATATCAACCTGGCGACGATATTCGCAGCATTGATTGGCGAGTCACCGCTAGGACCGGTAAAGCACATACAAAATTGTTTGCAGAAGATAAAGAGCAAGCGGTCATTCTTTATCTTGATCTAAGTTCTAGTCTACATTTTGGATCTAAGTATGTACTCAAATCCGTTCAATTGGCCCACTTTGCCAGTGTTCTAATTTGGCTAACTCTAGCTAAAAAAGATCGCATCGGCGCAGTGATTGATGACGGACATCAATGTCTTGAATTTCGCCCCTCTTCTTTACAAAGACAAGGGCTGCGGATTCTTAACGCCATAGTCGACATACATAATGCGCAAGTAACTCGTACTGCAAGCAACGACACTCGTACACTGCCTTATACACAAGTATTGGAGACACTTCATACGCTCACCCCAAAAGGCAGCGAATTGATTATGCTCAGTGACTTTGCCCACGTAACACCAACGGAACTGGCACAACTACGTCGACTCAAACAACACAATAGCGTAAGGGCCGTTCAGTTTTATGATCCGTTAGAAAGAGGCGAAACAGACTTTAGAGGTCAAGTGAAAGCTTCGGATGGGCTGCATAGTCAATGGTTTAACTTTGGCTCTAAAGGACAACGAAGAGAACTCGAAAGCCACTTTACCCAACATCAAGAAACCATTAAGCAGCAGTGCCATTCGATAGCAATTCCATTTAACACGCTATCAAGTGGCTGGCCCTTAATTTCACAATTAAGCTAACAAACTGACAAGCAGTATTTATTAAGCAGTAATAATAATGACAACAAACAACCAAAGCCTAGACCTTGAACCTTTGATTTTGCCAAACGCACCGGATTGGTTTCCGCTCGCTTGGGGATGGTGGGTGGTGCTTGCAGCCACCTTGCTCTTCGTTTTCGGCATTTGTCTTTATGTGAGATGGCGTAAAAAAAACTTACGCGCAAAAAAGACAGCATTAACACTTTTAACTCAACCTACCGCGCCTCATACCCCCTCTTCTGCTCTGGAAATATTGCGCCAGGCAGCATTGAGTTACTTTCCGCGTGAAGAGATCGCACCATTAACCGGAATCGCTTGGTATGAATTTCTCGATAGCCATACCAAAGAAAGTCGATTCGTAGACAAACAACATCAGTGGCAAGAAGCGTTGTATCAGAATTCCTCCCAAGGGCATCATCAAAGCTTGGTAGACGATTGTGTCGTTTGGATAACCTACGCTTTGCCACCAAAGAAAAAGGCAAATAACCGTGACTGAGCAAACACTCATAACCGATCTTGCCCAATGGCTAAACATTGAATTTGTCTGGTGGTGGGCACTGTTTTTGTTGCCCATCCCCTGGCTGGTATACAAGTTCCTGCCACAAGAATCTCAACAAGCCGAGATCAAATTGGCGTACTTACCAACTAATGAGAATAGCAGCAAACCTAAGCAAGCCCTGCAAAAAGCGCTTTCAATCGCGATCTGGGGCCTTCTTGTCGTCGCTTGTGCGCGTCCAGTTTGGTTTGGCGATCCCGTTGAATTCCAACCCAAATATCGGGACTTGATGTTAGTCGTCGATCTGTCCGGTTCGATGCAGCAGGAAGACATGGAACTCAACGGCGAATATATCGATCGCCTCACAGCAGTCAAAAAAGTTCTGTCTGATTTCGTAGCAAAGAGAAAAGGTGACCGTCTCGGAGTTGTTTTGTTTGGCGACCATGCTTATTTGCAAACACCACTCACTGCAGACCGCAAAACCGTCATGCAACAGATTAATCAAACCGTCATCGGCTTGGTTGGTCAACGAACCGCCATTGGTGATGGTATTGGTTTAGGCACAAAAACCTTTGTAGACAGTGATGCTCCGCAACGAGTCATGATTTTGCTCAGTGACGGCAGCAATACTGCAGGGGTTCTCGAGCCGCTAGAAGCAGCGGAAATTGCGAAAAAATACAACGCCACTATTTACACCGTGGGTGTGGGCGCTGGTGAAATGATGGTGAAAGAGTTTTTCATGACTCGCAAAGTCAACACCGCAGCCGACTTAGATGAACAAACACTGACTAAAGTGGCAGAGGTGACAGGTGGACAATATTTTCGAGCGCGAGATACAGAAGAGCTCGAAAAGATTTATGACACCATCAACCAGCTAGAACCCGTATCTAGCGACACACAAACTTGGCGCCCACAGTCTGAATGGTTTCCATATCCATTAAGCGCTGCATTTGTATTATCGGTATTGTTATTCCTATTAAGGAGAAAACATGGCTGAGTTTATTTTCCTCAATCCTTATTGGCTTTTGGGGCTCATCGTGATCCCTATTGCACTCTTGCTTAATCACAAATTTAGAGCCCAAAAGTCCACACTGATTGCCCCTCACCTATCGCGGATGCTCGGACAAAACACGCAGTCTAAGCATTACTTCACTCTATGGGGTTTAGCTTGGGCAATAACTTGCATTTCATTAGCGGGGCCAAGCTGGCAGTCCAATGCTCGACCAAGCTTTGAGTTAAACCAAAACCGTATCTTGGTGCTTGATATGTCTCGCTCTATGTTTGCTACAGACATCAAACCCAATCGGCTAGCACAAACACGTTATAAGGCGCTCGATTTGCTGCCTAAATGGAAAGAGGGAGCCACTGGACTTATTGCTTACGCTGGCGATGCCTATAACTTAAGTCCACTGACAACTGATTCCAGCACGCTTGCGGGGATTATCGAAAATTTGTCACCAGAGCTGATGCCTTTTCAAGGAGCAAACCTGCCTGCCGCGATTGAACTGGCGATCAACCAGTTTTCTCAAGCCGGCACGCAACAAGGCGATATCATCGTGTTAGCGGATGATCTTGATACGTCAGAGCTGTCTCGCGCGTTAGATTTAGTCCAAGGTACAAAGTTTCGCATTTCTGTTCTTGCCGTCGGGACTCCTAACGGTGCGCCTATCGCGCTGCCCGATGGCTCTCTGCTAAAAACGGCACAAGGCACAACCGTCGTAGCGAAAACAAACCTGAAAAACCTACAGACGCTAGCGAATAAAACTGGCGGTCTATTTGTTCCTATTCAGCACACCAACCGTGATGTTGAAAATATCGCGGCCTTTACTAATAACATTGGTAGCCAGCTTTCTGCGACCCAAAGCGAAGAAGTTAAAACTGATTCTCGTCTCAACAGTGGCTTTTGGTTACTGCCGTTGTTACTTCTTCCTGCGGCTTTACTGTTTCGACGTGGCCTGATTTGGGTGGTAGTTGCGACTGCAGTCCCAGTAACGTGGACACCGCATGCAGAAGCTAATCCGTTCTTAAATGCCGACCAACAAGGAGCGGAACTCTACAAGCAAGGTGAGTATGAACAGGCGCAAAACCTATTTACAAACCCAAGCTGGAAAGGAGCCGCCAGTTATCAAAAAGGTGACTACGAAGCCGCTATCGAAGCATTTTCTCATGATGCCTCCCTTAACGGCCGCTATAACCTCGCCAACTCGCTCGCTCAAAATGGTCAATTAGAAGATGCGGCTGATTTGTATAAAAAACTGCTAGAGGAAAAGCCTAACTTTGAAGCCGCGAAGAAAAACCTATCGGTTGTAGAAGAAAAGCTAAAACAGCAACAGCAACAGCAACAGCAACAGCAACAGCAACAGCAACAGCAACAGCAACAGCAACAGCAACAGCAACAG